>JBAUUA010000217.1:0-1531 GCA_049582465.1 Bradyrhizobium sp.
GCAGGCGCATGCAAGACCACGCCCTGTGCCGCAAGTTTCTGCTCGACCGTACCCGCCATGTTTCGTCCCCGTTTGGTATGACTTGCGCCCGAAAGTACCCGATCGGGCCGCTTTGTTTCGCGCATCGCGCCTTCACTTGCAAGGGAGCGTGGATCGGCGCGGATATGCCGAAAAACCGGGCGTTTCGGACCGCGGATTCCTACATTTTCGTGAAGCGGCCCTAGTTGCGGCGCAATGGCGCGGTCAATAATGTGCCGATTCACGTCACGGCGCATTTCCCAAGGAAACAAACATGGCCCGCTGGCTTCGTATTCCGCGTACCCCTTCGCTGCTGGCGGCTGCCGCCATCGCCATCGGGGCGGGCGTCAGCGACGGGCAGGCCGCCAACGCGGCCAACGCCGCCTTTCTTCCGCATCAGGCGCTCTATGAGCTCAGCCTGGTAAAGTCGCGCGGCTCGGCCTCGATCGACAATGCGCGCGGGCGGATCCTGTACAATTTCTCCGGCAGCGCCTGCGAGGGCTACACCTCGGAATTCCGGCAGGTCTCCGAGCTGAACAGCGGCGAGGGCAAGGTGACGCTGAGCGACCTGCGCTCGACGTCCTGGGAGGATGCGGGCGGCAAGAGCTACAAGTTCAAGATCGATACCCGCATGAACGATACCGACTCGAGCCCGGTCGACGGGGTCGCCGAGCGGACCGGCGATCACATCACCGTCAAGCTGACGCAGCCGGAAGCCAAGACCTTTACGCTCGACGGCTCGACGGTGTTTCCGACCGAACAGATCCGCCGCATCATCGCCGCCGCGAAGGACGGAAAATCCCTGCTCGAGCTCACGGTCTATGACGGCTCCGACAATGGCGAGAAAGTCTACAACACGCTGACTGTGATCGGGGCGCCGATCGCCGGCGACCACGCGGTTACTTCTCCCGATCCCGCCACCACCAGCGACGCGATGAAATCGCTGACGCGGTGGCCGGTGACGGTGAGCTATTACGACCGCGACGCCAAGGCCAAGGAAGGCGAGCAGACGCCGGTCTATGCGATGTCGTTCGAATTGTTCGAGAACGGCGTCTCGCGCGCGCTGGTGCTCGACTACAATGATTTCGTCATTTCCGGCGTGCTCGGCAAGTTCGACGTCAAGGACTCCAAGCCCTGTCAGCAGGCGCAAGCGCCGAACTAGCAAGCGCTGGCCGCCGGATTCCGCGGCTTCAGTGTTTCGAATCCTGCGAGCCCAAGCTGTTTTGCCTGGATCCTGAATCATACCGGCTCTGAACGTCGTGCTGGAACGTCGTTCGTATTCGAGCAAGGTCGTGATTGAAGGCGGCGTCCTCCAGCATCTTCGCCGCGGTCAAGTGACTGGCGGCGAAGAGGGGCGTAGCCGGTGCGGCAAGGAGGAGCGAACAAATGACAATCATCCTCATCCGCATGACGTAGCCTTTGATTGAGGCGAAAATTCACCTGCCGATCGCGCGTCGGGGATGAAGCCGTCACTTTGGAGTGATGCTATTCCGCTTTTTCCGGCCCGTCATAG
>JBAUUA010000218.1:0-3624 GCA_049582465.1 Bradyrhizobium sp.
AACAGGAGAGACCATGAACAAACGACCGCGCCGGAACCACAGCCCGACTTTCAAGGCGAAGGTGGCGCTTGCCGCCGTCAAGGGCGACCGGACGATAGCCCAGCTGGCCGAGCACTTTGATGTCCACCCCAATCAGATCACGGCCTGGAAGGCCCAGTTGGAGGGCGGCGCTTCCGGGGTTTTCGGCTCGGGAAGCATGGCGCCCGCCGCGCCTGCGATCGACGTGAAGTCGCTGCACGCCAAGATCGGGGAGTTGACGCTGGAGAACGATTTTTTAGAAGGAGCGCTCACCAAGGCGGGATTGCTGAGCGCAAAGCGATGATCGACCGTGAGCACGATCTGTCGATCACCAAGCAGGCTGAGGTTCTGCGGATCAGCCGGGGCAGCGTCTATTACCTGCCGCGCCCGGTGCCGGACGCCGATCTGGCGATCATGCGGCGTCTCGATCGGTTGCACCTGGAGTATCCCTTCGCCGGTTCGCGGATGTTGAGAGGCCTGCTGGCTTTGCAGGGGTGCAAGGTCGGTCGCCGGCATGTGAAGACGCTAATGAAGCAGATGGGGATAGAAGCGCTCTATCGCCGTCCGCGCACGACGAAACCGGAATCCGGCCACAAGATCTATTCGTATCTGCTGCGCGGCATGGAGATCACACGGCCGAACCAGGTCTGGGCCATGGACATCACCTACATCCCGATGGCGCGCGGTTTCGTCTACCTCGCCGTCGTGCTCGATTGGGCGACCCGCCGGGTGCTGTCGTGGCGGCTGTCGATCACGATGGAAGCGGCCTTCTGCGTCGAGACGCTGGAGGATGCCTTGGCCCGGCACGGCAGGCCGGAAATCTTCAACACCGACCAAGGCTCGCAGTTCACCGGCTCGGCATTCACCGGCGTGCTCGCCAGCAACGGCATCGCCATCAGCATGGACGGCAAGGGCGCCTGGCGGGACAACGTGTTCGTCGAGCGGCTGTGGCGCAGCGTCAAATACGAGGAAGTGTACCTGCGGGCCTACCAAAGCGTCAGCGAGGCCCGCGCCTCGATCGGCCGATACCTCGATTTCTACAATGGCCGCCGACCCCATTCGAGCCTTGACGACGCCACACCAGATCAAGCCTACTTCAACCAGCCGCCATTCCGCCTGGCGGCCTAACCCCGGCAGACGCTCCACTTATCGACGCGGAGATTCTGTTCAGACAACCGGGACCAGCTCTGACGAGTGGACACAAAGAGAAGGTCGGGATCAGTTACGAGGTGCCGTCCGAAATGCGGTTGGAATTCGGTATGGCGTATTCCCGGGTAACATGAAGTTATCGTTTCAGGCGGCGAGGTCAATTGGCTGATCGGTGGGTTTTGTGGCGAGCGTGTTCCAGCCATCCACCTTGCGCATGCTGATCTGTCCCGAGGCGAGCAGCGCCCAGAACATCATCGCGGCGGTGTCAGCCGACGGCAGTACGGTTTGGGTTTTGATCCGGCGCTTGAACTCCTCGTGCAACCGCTCGATCGCATTGGTCGTGCGTAGACTGCGCCATTGGCTCGGTGGCAGGCGCGCGAAGGTGAACAAACGGTCGCCGGCTTCCTCCAGGCTGTCGGCAACGGCACGATGCTTGAGCCGCCATTTGCGGATGAAGGCCTTGCGGCGAACGGTGATCTCCTCAGGCGTCGCCGCATAGATCATGTCGTTGTAATTCGCGGTGATCTCGTCGTGCAGGCGCTCCGGGGCATGCGCCAGCAGGTTTCTGTGCTTGTGAACCGTGCAGCGTTGCACCGGCACTCCGTCCCAGACGACTGCAATGGCCTTGTCGAGCCCTGGTGCGCCGTCGACGATGAGGAATTCGGGACGCCGCAGCCCGCGCTTGATGAGATCGTCCAGCACCGTGCGCCATGCCTCGGCGCTTTCGCCGCCCATGCTCTTGATCGCGAGCAGAACCTTCTGGCCGTCCGCTCGCACGCCCAGCACAACGAGCAGTGAAATCGAGGTCGCCTTGCGGTCAAGGCGCACCCGAACAACGGTTCCGTCGAGGATCAGGCGCACGATCGGCTCCGCGGCCAGCGAGCGGCTGTTCCAGGCGTCCCAGTCGCCCTTCACCTTGCGCCAGGTCCGGCTCACCGTGTCCTTGCCGACCGTCCCGCCGAACAAGGCCGCCAGCGCGCGACGCACCCGCCTGGTATTGGTGCCGGCTAGATAGCTGCTTGCGATCAGCGCGTCGGCGGCAAGAGTGCGTCGCTGATAGGCCCGCAGTGCCTGGCTCTTCCATTCCGCCGTTCCGCCCTCCGGCGTGGTCAGCCGGGCCCGCGGCACCGCGATCTCGATCGGTCCGAACGTGCCCGTCAGCGAGCGCGTCCGGCTGCCATGACGGTGGCCCTTGACGCAGGCTCCTGCTTCATTGCCGGCCATCTTGCTTCGTTCGTAACGCGGCCGTGCCAGCGCGGTATCGAGTTCGCCGCGGATCAGCTCTTCGATGAACTGACGCGCCCGAGCCCGTACCTCGGTCTCGATCGGATCGAACCAGTTGTCGAAAAGATCAACAGCCGCAGGCTGCTTGGAATCAGGCTTCGTGGTAAGCTTGGTCATGGCGTAGTCTCCAGTCCGACGCTTCAACGCCGGACGATTCGAGGTTGATCGCCCCGGAGACTACGCCAACCCTAATTCCTACCAACCCTGCGACGGCACCCATCGCGCGATCGGCTGCCTCTGTTTCTTGCTGATCGGGAGAAGAGGGAACCTCTTCTTGCGTGCGCGAGGTAGTCACGAATTCCTGTGACCGGCGGCGGGCATCTTCAATCCGCTGCTGCTACGGTTCGCGTGAGAGGGCGGAATCCGGAGACCCTTCCAGTTGCTGCCCGAAACAGCGAACCGACTCCGCTGTCAGGATGCAGATCGCCGACAGGACCATGATCCGAAGCAGCCGGACGGGAAATTCAAAAATTGTCGCCCCTCATTGTCCGTTTTCCGAATTTGCGGGAAACGCCGCGCCGCAACAGACCGCCTCATGGACGGAACCTCTGCAAAGTGTCGGAAAAAATTTTCCGGCTAAGCGGATCGAGCTGTTCAACACTCGATTGTAGCAAGGCGCGCGTGGAAGCTGACGCATTCAGATAGGCCCGAGCGGGAATTTCAACGAATCGTTGTCTAATAAGGTTCTGGAATTCCGCCAGGACTTTCTCTCGAATAGCCTCGGGCGCGGCAAGCATCGCTGGAATTGCAATGACGATCCGGCGAACCCCCACCCAGGCCTCGTTCGGCGAGGTTTCGTAGGACATCGCGAGAAGATCGAACGTATGTTCGTTCAATCTTCCATGTTGAACCTCGAGCCCGAAATTAACCAGCCAGCCAAATGAGTCACGTGGGCTGCAGCTCAAGATCGTCTGGGTGCGAGCCTCGAGGGACTGAATGTGCAAATCGTACTCGTGAGCTGCCCCGGAGCGTAAGGCTGCATCGGCGAGGGGTATTTCCAGCAGCAGAAGCGCTCGCTGAGAGTGAGTGTCGCAACCGTCTAAATGCTCCGCGCCACCCAGTATCCCGGTTGCCGCGGTCCCGCTGAAATTCTCGAATTTCAGAAGGCGAGCTTCGAGATCCCAAAACTCGTCGACAGCAATTCCCCTCACAAAGTTTGAAATTCCCCAGGCC
>JBAUUA010000219.1:0-3239 GCA_049582465.1 Bradyrhizobium sp.
CCGCAGGGCGCGCAGGGAGTGCAGGGCGTTCCCGGGGCCCAGGGACAGGCGGGTCCTCAGGGCCCACAGGGGCCGCAGGGCGCGGCTGGGGCCAAAGGCGATACCGGACCGGCCGGACCCGCGGGCGCTTCCGCCCTTCGATTGGTGCAGGCGGATGGCGCGGTCAGCTGTGAGGCCGACGAGACGCTGGTCTCGGTGTTTTGCCCGACGGGCGGCGCGGCGGATGGCGCGAAGTGCGGCACCACGCCGACCATCGGTCTTTGCCTGAAGAAGCCATAAGCGGGCGCGCGATCGATCGTAGGGCACCTCCTGCTCATTGCCGGTGCCCTTCGTGACCGGACGATCGATCCTGGCGCGGGTGATTGATGAGGCTCGACAAATCGAAGCGCGGTCCGCGCTTCGATAGCTTTTTTGTGGCAGTGCGGTAGCCGAGCCCGCGGATCGCGGCGCATCTTTGTCCCGCCGCTGCGAAATCTCCTTGGCGCCGCCATCTTTTCGAACGGGGTGCATGCAACAACGATCTTGGGTTGTGTGGGTTGCGTGGAGTAAAACCGTGGGGACGGATCTTCAAACCAAACTCGAGAAGTACGAGACCAAGGCCGCCCAGTGCGTCGAATGGGCCCGGCAGGCCAATGAAGGGCCCCAGCGGACCTTCTTCGAGGTGCTTGCCAATTACTATGGCGAGCTCGCCACGGATTTCCGGCAAGTCATGGAAAAGCGCAAGGTCGCGTAGCCGGCGGCCACGCGATCACCGAGAGCATTGCCACCGAAGCGAAGGCCGAAGCGGGCGGAGCTATGGCAGAGCGTCGCCATCTCAACCGTTTCTCAACCATCTTGGTGCATTCTAGGCCGCATGGGAAATCGGTCAGACCATGCCGGAATGAAGGCGTCGATCGCAAACGAACGACGCGTCGCCCTGCTTGATGTCTGGCTCGAGTTTTTTCAGAAGATTGAGGGCCCGCGTCGACGCCGCGCTGCCGAGTTTCGCCGGCGGCGGGTCAATCCGATCCGTCGCGCCCCAAGCAAGAGCTCGCAACTCCGCTCCCTCGGTCCAATCCGGTAAAGGGCCCGAGCGGTGGCACCTCAGTGTGGCGGGCAGGGATAGACAGTCTGTGGGCTCAAAGAAAAACCCGCCGACCAGGGCGGGTCAGTACTCAGGCCCATTGCTCGATGGCTGGATTACTTGAACAGGCAATCCTCGACCGGCTCCGGCGGGTGCGCATTGCAGTTAAGGTGGCAGACCGGGATAGCGCCGCTGTTGTCGGCCGGGCAACTCCAGTCATGGGTGGTGCCGCTCGCAAAGCATCGTCCGTGGCAATGGATTCCAGAACCGCCGCCGGTTTGATAGCTCGTCACCGTGCTCATCTTGACGCCCATGCTCTTGGTCTTGGCATTTGCGGAAGGCCCGCTTAGTGCAATGCACGCGACAACTCCAAGAGTCAGACAAGAAATCCTGAGTGCTTTCATGGCTCGCTCCAATACTGCTCAAAGTATTCGAGCAAGCTAGGTCAGGCAGCCAGCGGTCGCTGTGGGCTGGTTCACATTCGCCGGCAAAAATACAATCACAGGTCGATTACAATGTCGCCTTTGGGCTGGCTGCAGCAGATCAGCGCAGCGCCTTCGGCGGGCTGCTCAACCGGGTCCGGCTGGTAGCCGACCGAGCCGACGATAAGCCCGGTTTCGCAGGTGTGGCAGACCCCGGTCCGGCAGGCCCATCTCACGGGGACATCGCAGGCCTCCGCGAGATCGAGGAGGTTCTGAAACGCGGAGCCCCAGCGGACGCTCAGGTTGCTCCGTGCGAACGATACCAGCGGTCCGTCGCCTTCGGGTCCGTCGGGCCGGTGCGGCGGCCGCTGCGCAGCCGCCACCACTCCCGGGGTCCGGGACGGACCCGATCCAAAAATCTCGGTATGGATGCGATGGTTGGCGGCCGCCCAGGCTTTGAGGCCGGTGGCGAACTCGCTCATGAAGGCGGGCGGTCCACATAGATAGAAATCGGCATCGGGCGGCACGCCCAATTCCCTGAGCACACCGACGTTCAGGCGTCCGGCAGCATCGAAATCGACAGCCGGTCTGTCTGCGGGACCCGGTGAACTGTAGCAGATGTGGCTCCGGCCGCGCGGAAGTGCTTCAAGCAGCGTTCGCGTCTCTGCGGCAAACGGGTGCTCGCCGCCGTTGCGCGCACCGTAAACCCACCAGATCTCTCTCGGCGATCTGCCTGCGGCCAGGGCGTGGAGCATGGCGAGCACGGGAGTGGCTCCGACACCGGCGCTCAGCAGGACGACGGGTCCGTCGCCTGACCCCAGTATAAAACTCCCCCGTGGCGCGCTCGCATCGAGCACATCCCCAACCCGCACCTCGGTCTCGCCGGCCGCACCATGGGCTTCCCGCTTGACGCTGACGCGATAGCGGGCCTCGCCCGGCTCGTTCGACAGCGAGTAGCTGCGCAGCAGAACCGGCGCAGCGGGCGCAGGTCTTAGTCGAAGTACGATGAACTGGCCAGGCAACGCTGGCGCCAGAGGCTTCCCGTCCGTGGGCTCGAGCATCAGCGAGGTCACGCTCCTGCTCTCGCGATCCTTGTGCGTCACCCGCAGCGGGTGGAACCCTGGCCACGCCGGCGGCGGACCGGCGGCGGGGCCGAGCCCGGGATTGCCCGTCGCCGCGCCGCCTTCTTCCGGGCGATCCAGCAGCGCCTGCAAAGATCTGCGCCAGCCGCCGCTCAGCGCGGGGATGCGCAACGCTTGCTGCAGGCGGTTGTTGGGATGACCGGGCTTGTACAGCAGCGCATTGATTTCGGCGACGATCATGCGCTCGGGCCCCTCCGCGACCCGCACGATCTCGTCGCCAGCCTCGACTTCTCCTTCCTCGATCACGCGAAAGTAGAAGCCCGGTCTGTCGTGGGCGACGAGCAGCGCGGGCATCTGCGGCTCGTTCATGCGGATGCCGACCCGATAGCAGGTGACGCGCGGCTGCGTCACTTCGAACAGCGCACTCCCGATCCGGTAGCGATCGCCGATGCACACTTCGTTGTCGGACAGCCCGTCGACGGTGAAATTCTCGCCGAACTGCCCAAAGTTCGCGTCGCTGCCCAAATCGCTGCGGCCGAGTTTTGATTGCCAATAGCGATAGGAGTCGATCTGATAGACAAAGACCGCCCGCTGCTCGCCGCCGTGCCCCGCCAGATCACCCTGGCCGTCACCGTCGATATTGAGACGCCGCACCATGCGCCGGCCCTGGAC
>JBAUUA010000220.1:0-3830 GCA_049582465.1 Bradyrhizobium sp.
GTCGAGCAGGGTTCGTCGTGGGTGAACGAAGCGGCCTGCAGCGGCAGCTGGTATCACGAAGCGGCGATTCAGGAGTCCAAGCCGACATGGGAGCGTTGATGCCAGTCGCACGCCGAATATCGATATGCAGGCGGTCTTTGCCGCGATATCGAGCGGGTTGAAAGGGTCGGGACGAAAACGTTCCGGCCCTTTTTCTTCGGCTCTTTGGCCAAATCTTTTCAGCTAAGTTCGCACGAAGTCACCGGCCGCCTCGCGTGTTTGACCGTGGTACCGGTTTTGGTGATCTTCAACGTGACACCGCCACCCGAATAGCGCGCGCCGGACAGGCCAAAGCGCCTGGCAAGCGTCACGGCTTTGCCATCGATCTGCAGATGGGCGCGCGTGTCGTACTCAAAAAATCCGACGATGAATTGCGTACCATCGGCGCAGCGATAATTCTGGAAGGTCTGCGCCGCCGCCGGCGACGAGCCGGCCGCCGCGAGCAACAATATTGCACCAAAACTTGAATGCTTTCGCCTGCTCACGTCCGCCCCCAGAATCAAGAGTATAGCCCACCCCGGGCGCGCGATAGGCACTGTCGGTCATTTCTCTGCCGCGGATGATGGCTTAGACTGAGCTGATGTCGGATACCCCTCCCCGCCACCTCAACCTCGCCGGCGCCAGCAATTTTCGCGATCTCGGCGGCTATCCGGGAATGGACGGCCGTATTGTCCGCTGGCGGCAGCTCTTCCGTTCCAACCATCTCGGACACCTGACGGAAGCCGATGTCGAAGTACTGCGGCCGCTGGGCCTGAAGAGTGCGTTCGATTTTCGTGGCACCGAGGAGCGCGTGGCCGCGACGTGCGGGCTGGCGGAGATCGCGGTTCATTCGCTACCGATCGAGCCGACCGTGGTCGCCGCATTGCGGGCGCGGCTTGCCGAGGGTTTGGCGCTGTCGTCAGCCGAGGCGCTGGACGTAATGCGCGATTCCTACCGCAACTATGTGCGCTACAACACGCCGAGCTTCCGGGCGCTTTTTGCGCATCTGCTTGAAGATCGCGCGCCGCTGGTCATTCACTGCACCGCCGGCAAGGATCGCACCGGTTTCGCCTGCGCGCTGATCCTGCACGCGCTCGGCGTGGCGGACGAGGTGATTGCCGAGGATTACCTGCTGACCAACCGCTTCTACCGCCGCGACCCCGGAACCTCCAGTGACCTGCCCGACGACGTCAAGCAGGTGCTCGGATCGGTGGAAGGCTCCTTCCTGGCCGCCGCGTTCGAGGCCATCAGCACCGATTACGGCGATCTCGAAGCCTATTTCAGCGATGGCCTCGGGGTAGGTGCCGGGGAGCGTGTAGCGCTCCAGGCCCGCTACCTGCAGCCCTGAGTTCGGCTCCGCCCGAGGCCGGCCGGAGCGACAAGACCGGCGTCAGGCCGCGGCTTCCAATTCCGCATCGAGGTCGGCGATGACGTCCTCGAATGCCGAAATCGCCTGCTGAACCGCGGCGATCTGCAGCAATTCCCAGCTGCTGATCGGACCGTTGCGGTTTTGCAGCGCGACAATCAAATCCCGCCGCTGTTCCTTGAGCTGAACCAGCGGCAAACCGTGATCAGGCAGATATCCCATGACAACTTCCAACCCTCTTGGACGATGACACGAGCATAGCCGGTTCGTTTTGCAATCCGCTTATGGAACTCCGGCAAATTTTAACTAATAGCCGGGAATTGGGAGAGGCCCGAATCTAGGCCACCGCATCCAGCCCGCCCGCGATCGCGCCGAAAAGCGCCTGACTCATGCAGTTGGTGGCCCAATCGCTCATGTGAAGCCGGTCGCGGTCAGTCGGATCGATCAGCTCGTCGATCGGGATGCCGCCCTGGACAACCCAGCGCTCCATCAAAGCGAAGCGGCGGAACAGATTGACCCGCGCGGCGGTGGCCGCAGCCTCGATCCGCGACTGGATGTCCTGCGCCCGTTTGATCTTCTCAGGTTTGACGATGGCGGTCGTGTATTGCAGGTCCATTAGCACGACGTCCATCGGGAGATCCGCAAGCCAGTCGAGCCCGGCCACGATCGCCGCCCCCACCGCGTCGGGGCTATAGACTTCATCGTGAAACACCGCGTTGGTGCCGACCTGCCAGATCACCAGCGCCGGCGCTTCGCCGATCACGTCCGGTTCGAAGCGCCCCAATTCCTCCGGAGCTTCCTGGCCGCCGAACCCCCGGTTGAGAACGTCGACCATCCGGCCATAAGCGTGCCCCCGCAAGGCCAGCTCGAGCCGCGCCGGATAGGGAATGATGCCGCCCTCGCTCGCCGTCGACGACGAGCCGATCGCCACGATCCGGGTCTTGCGCTGGCGCTTCAGACTTTGCGCCAAATGCGGCAGCGGAAATTTGAAACCGACGAGATCGAGGTGCGTGTCGCAGGGCCGCGGTGCATCAGTCATCTGAACCCCCAAAATTTCAGGTTGCGGGGCGGTCCTCTTGAAACCGCTATTGGGGGCAAAAACGCGCAGCATTGCAAATGAATTTGCGGTGCCCATAGTAGAGGTCCCCTCTCCTCTTGCCCGGAGCTCCCCATGGACGAAAAAGTCGTTGTGATTACCGGCGCTTCGGGGGCGCTTGGCAAGGTGGTCGCGGAAGCCGCGCTGGCGCGGGGCGCCCGCATTGCCGGGGTGGATTATGCGGCATCCCAGCTCCCGGCGACGGAGAAGCGGATCGAGCTCGGCGGCGTCGACCTTTCCGACGCCGTCTCAGCCAAAAAGGCCATTGATGCGGCCGTGGCGCATTTCGGCAGGCTCGACGCGCTGGTCAATATCGCCGGCGGCTTCGCCTTCGAGACGGTTGCCGACGGCGATCCGCAAACCTGGCAACGCATGTACGCCCTCAACGTGCTCACGGCGCTGAACGCATCGCGGTCAGCGATCCCGCATCTGGTTGCTTCCGGCGCGGGGCGGATCGTCAATGTCGGCGCGATGGGCGCGCTGCGGGCGGGCTCCGGCATGGGTGCGTACGCCGCCTCCAAGGCCGGCGTACACCGGCTCACCGAGGCGTTGGCGGCCGAGTGGAAAGGCAGGATCACCGTCAATGCCGTGCTGCCCTCGACCATCGATACCCCGGCCAATCGCGCCAGCATGCCGCGGGCCGATTTCGCCAAATGGGTGGCGCCGCAGGAGCTCGCCGAGGTGATCCTGTTTCTGATCAGCGACGCCGCCAGCGCGGTCACCGGCGCGCTGCTCCCGGTGAACGGGCGGGTATAGAACGCTTTCAGACGAAGTGGATTCCGCGGAAAGAAAGCGCCTCAAGGAAGTCTGTACCTCACGCCTCCGCCAGCTTCTTCAACACCGCGCTGAAGCGAATGCTGCGCTTGCCGACGAGCGCGGTGGCTTCTGCGACCGCTCCCCCATCGGTGTAGGTGCCGGAAAAACCGATGCCGACTTCATGGCCGCCGAACACCGGCCGTTCGTCCTGGCTTGGCGTGTGCTCGTGGTTGACGAGTTCGCCCTTCCATTTGCCGTTCGCGCTGGTGTAGGCGCCGATATAATCGAAGAACGCATCGCCGCCCCGGATCCGGCCATCGCGCAGCATCATGACGCCGGTATTGCCGCCATCGACGCCGTCAAGCATCCGGATGTGGATGGAATAGAGGCCGTTCCTGATGCCTTCTTTGCCGGCCTTTGTCACCGGCGGCGCCGCCGCTTCGCTGATCGGGGTCATCACCGCGTTGAAGGCAATACTGGGTACTTGCGTGGTGCCGCCTTCGAAAGAATATTGCTCGCCCTGCTGCCGGCCTTTGAGCGAGAGCGTGACCGTGTCGGCCTTCAGCAGCGGCTGAAATTTCGGATCGTCGTTGT
>JBAUUA010000221.1:0-2541 GCA_049582465.1 Bradyrhizobium sp.
CGAAATCTCGCCGCGGCGCATTCAAAATGACGTTCTTGGCGTATCCTTGTGCACCGTCTATGCTTTGGAATTAACCGTGCCGCACAAAACGGTAGCCGAAGCGCATTGAAAATGCTTACTTTGTTGCATTGCGTTGCTCGTCAACCCCACGGCGAAGCCGTCGGGTTCCTTCTCCTCGGTGTGCATGTGTGAGCCCATGGCGAAATCTGACCAACCGACCACGATCAAGAAATATGCGAACCGGCGGCTCTATAATACCGGCACAAGCACCTATGTGACGCTCGAAGACCTCGCCGCGATGGTCAAGGAGGGCGAGGACTTCCTCGTCTACGACGCCAAGACCGGAGACGACATCACCCGCTCGGTACTGGCCCAGATCATCTTCGAACAGGAAAACAAGGCCGGCCAGAATCTGCTGCCGACCACTTTCCTGCGCCAGCTGATCCGCTTCTACGGCGACAGCATGCAGATGGTGGTGCCGAAATATCTGGAACAGTCGATCGACACGCTGACGCGCGAGCAGGAAAAATTCCGCAAGCAGCTGACCAATACTTTTTCCGGAACGCCGTTTGCTCCGCTGGAAGAGCATGTCCGCCGCAACATGGAATTGTTTCAGCAGACCTTCTCGATGTTCAAGCCGTTCGTGCCGCCGCGCGGCGGAAACGCCTCTGAACCGGAAAAGGCATCCGAGCCTGTGCCCGAGGCGGACAACATCGACGATCTGCGCCGTCAGATGAAGGACATGCAGGAACGCCTCGAGCGCATGTCGAAAGAGCCGAAGAAGGAAGAGTAGTTCTGTGTCGTCGCTGCGAAAGCAGGGACGACAGGGAGGTATTCAACTGCGATGAATGTTTAGCTCGCCGCCGGCAGCAGGTCGGCAGCCGGCGCACCCCACGGCCGTTCCGAAGACGCAAGCCCGATCAGTCGTCCCTGGATGTAGTCACAGCCCCAGTCGCGCAGCATGCTGGCTGCTTCCTCGTCCTGGACCCATTCGGCTACGGTCTTGATCTGCAGCCGGCGCGCCAGATCGATCAGCGTATGCACGAAGGCGCGATCGTCCGCCGAGCGTGCGATGTTCTGCACGAACGCGCCATCGATCTTCACGATATCGACGCCGAGCTTGCGCAGATTGCGGAACGAGGTGTAACCGGCGCCGAAATCGTCGATCGCGATCCGGCTGCCGAAGTTCTTCAGTCGCGTGACGAAGCCGCGCAAATCGTCGATATCCTGGATCGCGACGGTTTCGGTGATCTCGACGATCAGCCGTTCGGCGACGCCGGGATGCGTATGCATCAGCGATTCGATCGAAGCCCACCAGTCGGGGTCCATCGTGGTATCGGGCGAAATATTGAGGCTGAGCTGGACGTTCGGCGATGCGGCCAGTTCCGCCACCACGAGTTCGAGCACGCGATGATCGACCAGGCGGATCAGGCCGAGCCTCTCCGCAACCGGAACGATGTCGGGGGCCAAAAGCACCTGCCCGTCATCCTGCTCCATGCGGATCAGGCACTCGTAGAACGCCGTATCGCGTGAATTCGCCTCCACCACCGGCTCGAACGCCATCGCGATCCGCCGCTCGTTGAGCGCGGTGACGATTTCGTCGGTGACGCGGATATTGACGCGGCGCTGGGCATCGCGCTCGACATTCGGCCGCCACACCGAAAACGACCCGGCGCGGCGTCGCTTGGCCATATCGAGCGTTTCATGGGTGCGGTTGATCGCCTCGTTGGCGTTGCGCGCGTAGCGCGGCACACTGACCGCGCCGATCGAGGCGGTAACGGAGACCGGCCCGGACTTGGTCGGCACCACCTCGTCGCGAATGCCGGCGAGAAACCGTTCGGCGGCGACGTTCATGTCGTCGACCGTGCAGTTCTTCAGGATCAATCCGAATTTGTTGCCGGAGAACCGGCCGAGCACGTCGCCGCCGCGCAGCCGCGAACGGATGCGTTGGGCCACTTCGGAGATCACCGCGTCCGCGACATCGAAGCCAAACGCGTCGTTGATGCGCGCCAGATGATCGATGCCGATCAGCATGAAGGCGCAGGAGGTGCGAAAGCGGGTGGATTCCTCGATGGCCTCGGCCAGCGAGGCGACCAGATAGGTCCGGTTGAGTTCGCCGGTCAGCGGGTCGTGCCGTGACAGCTTCAGCAACTGCTCGTCGCGGGCGTGGCGTTCATTATTAATGCGGACGATGCCCTGGGCGCGCACCGGCTGGCCGCCGGGACCGGCGAACCAGCAGCCGGTTTCCTCGATCCAGAGCACCGGTTCGGAGGTCGCGGTCCGCACGCCATATTCAATCCGGTAGGGCGTGCCTTCAGCGCCATGCGAGGGCAGCGCGTGAGCCAGCGCATCGGAGCGGATATTGCGGTCCGGCTCGATCAGCTTGGAAAGCTCCGCACCCTTGGCGAGCAGCGCAGGGGGGATATCGGCAAACACCGCGCTGGCCTGTTCGCTCCAGGTGATGGCGTCGGTTACGACATCCCAGACGAAGGCCGCCTGGCCGAGCGAGGCCAGAATGGTCGAAGCTTTCGGAAGAGCGGA
>JBAUUA010000222.1:0-2163 GCA_049582465.1 Bradyrhizobium sp.
GACATGGACCCGTCCCATGCGCGGCGGTTCCAGCGACAGGATCGCGGTGCCGATATTGCCGCCCATCTGCGTGTCGTAACCGGCGACGCGCATCAGATGCGCGATCAGCGCCGTCGTGGTCGATTTGCCGTTGGTGCCGGTGATGGCGACGAACGGCGCATCCGGCGCATGACGACGCCGTTCCCGGCAGAACAGCTCGATATCGCCGATCACCTCGATGCCGGCCTGTTGCGCCGCCAGCACGGTCCAGTGCGGCGCCGGATGGGTGAGCGGCGCGCCCGGTGTCAGCACCAGCGCGGAAAAGTTCGCCCATGAGACGCTGCGCAAATCCGCGGTGACGAATCCGGCTTGCGCCGCCCTGGCGAGGTTCTCGGTATTGTCGTCGCCGGCGATCACCACGGCGCCGCCCGCCTTCAGGGCCTGACAGCCCGCCAGGCCCGAGCCGCCAAGGCCGAACACCGCAACCGTTTTCCCTGCGAAGGAGGTGACGGGGATCATGATCCAGCACCTGTCATTCCGGGGCGTGCAAAGCACGAACCCGGAATCTCGAGATTCCGGATTGCCGCTGCGCGGCCTCCGGAATGACGGAGAGTATGCACAACGCTCACCGCAGTTTCAGCGTGGAGAGGCCGGCGAGCGCCAGCATCACCGAAATGATCCAGAACCGGATCACGATCTGCGGCTCGGTCCAGCCGAGCTGCTCGAAATGATGATGGATCGGCGCCATCCGGAACACGCGCTTGCCGGTGAGCTTGAACGACACCACCTGCACGATCACCGAAACCGCCTCCAGCACGAACAATCCGCCGATCACCGCCAGCACGATCTCGTGCTTGACCGCGACCGCGATCGAACCGAGCATGCCGCCGAGCGCGAGCGAGCCGGTGTCGCCCATGAAGATCGACGCCGGCGGCGCGTTGAACCACAGGAATCCCAGCCCTGCGCCGAGCACCGCGCCGCAGAGCACCGCGAGTTCGCCGGTGCCGGCGACGTAGTTGATCTGCAGGTAATCCGCGAACACCGCGTTGCCGGCGAGATAGGCGATCAGGCCGAAGCTTGCGGCGGCGATCATGACCGGCACGATGGCTAGACCGTCGAGCCCGTCGGTCAGGTTCACCGCGTTGCCGGCGCCGACAATGATGAAGGCGCCGAAAACCACGAAGAACCAGCCGAAATGCAGCGCGATGTCCTTGAAAAACGGAATCACCAGCGCGGTCGAGAACGGATCGCGCCCGAGCCGGACCAGCGCGTAGCATGCGGCAAGAGCGATCACCGCTTCGAGCGCCAGCCGGATGCGGCCGGCAAAACCGCTATGGGTCTGCTTCGTCACTTTCAGGTAATCGTCGTAGAAGCCGACGAAGCCGAAACCGAGCGTCACCGCGAGCACGATCCAGACATAGGGGTTGAGCGGATTGGCCCACAAGAGCGTCGAGACCACCAGCCCGGACAGGATCATCAGCCCGCCCATGGTCGGCGTGCCCTTCTTGGTGAGCAAATGCGATTGCGGGCCGTCGGTGCGAATCGGCTGGCCCTTGCCCTGGCGCAGCCGCAAATGATCGATGATCCAGGGACCGAACAGGAACACGAACAGCGCGCCCGTCACCATCGCCCCGCCGGTGCGGAAGGTGATGTAGCGGAACACGTTCAGGAACGTCCGGAACCCGCCCATGCCGGGCACGGTGTTGGAAAGATCAATCAGCCAGTAGAACATTCATTCGCCCTATACCGCGGCTTCGTCGCGCGCGGTCTTTCCGGGAAAGCGCTTTTCGAGCGCATTCACAACCGTCTTCATCTTCGAGCCGAGCGACCCCTTGACCATGATCGCATCGCCGTCGCGAATCGCGGCAGTCAGCTCGGCTTCGAGACCGGCTGAGCTGTCGGCATAGCCGCCCCGTTTACCCGTGGAAAGCGCGTCCCACAAGTTGCGCATCAGCGGCCCACAACAATAAACCAGATCGATCCGGTTGGCCTTGATTGCCTCATTGAGGCCGCTATGCAGCGCCGGGCCGCCGGGGCCGAGTTCGAGCATGTCGCCGAGCACCGCAATGCGCCGGCCATGCGGGCCGATCACGGCTTGGCCCAGCACGTTCAGCGCCGCCGCCATCGACGCCGGATTGGCGTTATAGCTTTCATCGATCAGCGTCGCCTCGCCCTGCGCGAGTT
>JBAUUA010000223.1:0-7179 GCA_049582465.1 Bradyrhizobium sp.
TGGCGCTCAGCGCCTCCAGATGCGGGCCGAGTTCGGAATCGGACAGCATCCGCACAGTCCCCGTGAGATGCACGGCCTGGTAAAGCCAGGTCGGCACCTGATCGGGCGAGACGTACCAGTCGGCAGATACATAGGCATCCGCGCCGGTGACGGCCATCAGCCACGGCGATTTTCCGTCGGCGAGCTTCGCCAGCGGATTGTTGCGCGCGACGTGAAAGGCGGCGTGCGGCGTGCCGTCATCGGCGGAGGTGAGGTAAAACGGCAGCGACGAGGCGACCGGCTTGCGGCCATCCCATGCCGTGACCGTGCCGAATCCGCGCGCCTGCGCAAACGCCAGGCTCGCGGCGCGTTCGGGCTTGAACATGGGAGGGGTATACATGGCGGTCTCCTGCTTGCTCGGGTGAGCCGCCGGGTCAGATCGCGCTGCAGGAGAAGGAAGATGCCGCGGACCGGATCCGGCGGCAAAGGCTGTATCTTAAACGCAGATATCCGCCCATACCGCTGATGTACGGCGGCGGCGGCGAGCGATGACAATGGTCGCGGCGTTCTTCATGGGCGCCCCTATAAGGCCGCGCCGGGCCGGCGTCAAGGCAGCACCGGCTGTCACAGTCCGCCCAACGAACCGATGTGGCGGAAGAGGGTCTCCCAGAAGGACGCTCCGGAGGTCAGCCCCGCCAGATGGGCGCGGGCCAGCGCGTTTCCGCCCTCGGCCGCTTTGCTGTACCATTCGATGGCCTGCTGCGTATCCTTGGGAACGCCCTTTCCGCTCTCATAGACCCAGCCCAGATTGTATTGAGCATAGCTGTCGTTGCGCTCGGCGGCTTTGCGGAAGAACGAAATCGCCTTGGCATAGTCGAGCGGCACACCCTTGCCTTCAGCGTAGAGCAAACCGAGATTCATCTGGGCCCAGGCGTAGCCCTGATCGGCCGCCTTTGCATACCAGCTGGCGGCTTGCTGAAAGTCCTGGGCCAGCCCACGGCCGTCTCTGTACAACGTGGCCAGGCAAGCCTGGCTGTAGACATCGCCTTGATCGGCCGCTTTTTGGTACCATCGGGCCGCGAGCTTTTCGTCGCGCGCTGTTCCCATTCCTCGCTCGTAGAAAAAGCCCAAACGAGATTGGCTGTCCGTGTCGCCCTGCTCTGCCGACATCAGGTACCAGCGGATGGCCTCGGGCAAATCCTGCTTAACGCCACGGCCGCCGTCGTACATCTGGCCCAGATGCCATTGGGCCAGCGCGCTTCCGTGTTCGGCGAACGGTTCGAGCAGCGCCATTGCGCGATGGTAGTTTCCTGCCCAGTAGGCCTTCGTCCCTTCATCGAGCTCGGCGCTGACCTCGGTGATGTAGGGAGCCCGATGTGGCGTCAGGCCGATCGGGCCGTACTTGAATGCCGTGAACTTCTCGATGCCGGTTTTGATCGCCGCGGCGAACTCAGCGGGACAAACCGCTGCATCGACGGTCAGCCGGACAAGCGCGCTGGAACGCATGGTCCGGCCGTCGAGCACATCGGCGCCGCTCACTTCGATGCGACCGCTTGCGGTTCCGAACGGCGTCCTGCCGTCGAAGCTTGCGGTGTAGGTGACCGGCGCCGGTTTTTCGTAGAAATTCGTTCCCTCCGGGAGGGTAAGCGAACTGGTCTCCCGGTACTCGAACGAGCGGCAGGGAAAAGGCTCGCCGTCTGCGCCACCGCTCGTCAGCGCCGAGAGCGAGGGCCGAGGATCGGTCAAGGGCAGCATCTTGATACGCGCCCTGTCGCGGCGTTCGACGGGCGTGCTGATCTGGAAGGTGGCCGTGATCGCGTAGCTGTCGGAGAGTTCGCGCGGGCTTGGAAAGGTGTAGTCGCCGCTGCCACTCAGATTGGCATTTTCGATCATCTTTTTGGCGGCGCTCGGCCGGTCCACCTTTTCGAGGCCCTGAGCCACAACGCGCCCCAGCGCCGCGCCCAAGCCGGTGCCTGAAAAGATCGAACGGGCCCGCCGCGTGCCGTCGCCGGCCAACGTATAATCCGTATCCGCGGCGATCGTGAAATTCTCCGGCCTTGGCACGGGAATGCTGGCCAAGGTGCCGCTGTCTATGTTGAGCACCGGCTTGCCACCAAGGTTCGCAGGCAACGCGCCGAAGGCCAGAAGCGACACGGTCGGATCAAGGTACTGGTCGATCTCAGGCACGTAGACAATGGCGTGGTTGAAATTCGCCGTGGCGACCTCGGTGAGCGTGTATTGCGCGTCGGCATTCACGGCGACGAAATTGGCTTTGATCCCCTGCGCGGCCAGCAGAGCTTTGAGAATCGTCACATGCGCCTTGCAGTCGCCATAGCGGGACGCAAGCACCGCCGATGCAGGCTGCGACGTCCACCCCCCGTCCTGAAATCCAATCCCGACATAGCGGATATTCCGGGCTACCCAATTGTGGATTCGTTTCACCTTGAGGCGGATGTCAGTGGCGTCACCGACAATCTCGGTCGAGAGCGCCCTGAGTGTCTTGTCGGGTATTGCCATCGGCGCGTTGCGCGCATTCAGCATGGCGGCGAAAGCAGCATAATTCGCGAAGGTGCTGACCTCGAAGCGCCGGCCGTCGTCGAAGGCGTCCGCAGCCATCAGCCGCGGCCTCGGCGTCTCCTGTCTCATGCGCACGTGATGAATGATCCGCTTGCCAGATCGCTCTTCGCTGTGCTCGACGTTCCCGGCGATATGCAGCGGCTTGGAGGCCGGGCCGTCGAGCGTAATTTCGATCACCTCGGGGGGCTGATCCGCCGGCTGGACCCAGTAATGCGCAAACTCGCCGGCGAATTCGGGCCGCTTCGCCTTGTAGGTCAGGCGTCCTCTTATTTTATCACCGGGGGCGACATTTGAATAAACAATGATCCTTTGTCGCTGCTCGTCGAAATAGGGCGATGACGTATCCGTCGATGCCGGCTGGTCGCGGATGGCACGCTTGTCGACCGCGATCACACTCCCGTCCGCCTTCACGGTGGCGAGGTCATCCGAGCTCAATGCACTGAAGTAGCTGTTATAGGCAATGGTCTGCCGTGAGATGGCCTCGGCGCCCTTCTCGTCGAGTGCCTCTATTTCGAACTCGAAGACGCCCGTACTCAAGCCCTGCTCGTCGAACGTGACGTTGTAGCGGCTGACCGTTCGCCGCCAGCCCGGATCGACCCAGACGGCCGCCTGATGCGCGCCGGTCGTATCGGCAGCATTGGCAACGACAAACGTCGACGAAATCAGCGACAACAGCAACGCCGGAAGAATACGCGCGATCATGATGCCGAGAGCCCCGCGGGTGAGCGATACATCCGCTGCTCAGTTAACATCAGGGAAATTACCGCCCCTCTCCCTAGATAGAAAAAATTTTATATTCTCTTACAAGGTGCAAGGGGGACGACCGGGGAAAGCTTTGCCAGGAAGCCGGCTTTGCGGGCCGGTCAAGCGGCCCGCCACGCCCACTCGGCGATTTTCCCAAGCACGTCGCCAAACAGCAAAAGCACCGCCGACCAGACCAGCGCAGATACGAAATTGGCGATCTGAAATTGCCAGTACGGCATCTCGAAAATTCCGGCGGCGAGCGGCACCGAAGCCCGCAGCGGCCCAAAAAACCGCCCGATGAAGATGCTCGGCACGCCCCAGCTTTTCACAAAGGCTTCGCCGCGCTCCAGTAACCCCGGATAGCGCGACAGCGGCCACATCTGCGCGACATGTTCCTTGTATCTGAAGCCGAACCAGTAGGAGACCCAGTCGCCCAGCGCCGCGCCGAGCCCGCCGGCGATCCATACCGGCCAGAAGCTGATGCCGCTGACGCCGATCAGCGCGCCGATCGCCACCAGCGCCCCCCAGGCCGGGATCAGCAGCGAAATGAAGGCGAGCGACTCGCCGAATGCGAGCAGGAGCACGATCGGTGCGGCCCAAGCCTGATGGTCGCGCACGAAATCGGCCAAGGCGCGCCCAAAATCTTCCATTCCGAACGCCCTTCCCCGGCGATTGTCCCGTTTGAACCTTTTTTAGGGTTCGATACCTAAGAACAGGTAAGCGAGCCCCGTCGGCGACATCAAGTCACAAAGACGGGGACAAGGCGTGAGCTCCCGCTCGCCAGCCCGCTTGCAACCCCACAGTAACCCGAGGAAGACGGATGATCGGATCGATGATGATGTGCATGAGCGTTGTAATCCTGCTTATCGGGATGCTGGCCGGAATCGTGATGGGCATCGAGCAGAACTTCACGCTCGCTCCGGCGCACGCCCATCTCAATCTGATCGGCGGAGTACTGCTGTTTCTGTTTGGGCTCTATTACAGACTGGTTCCGGCGGCCGGAACCACCACGCTGGCCAAGGTGCAGGGCTGGCTCCACATGATCGGCGCGATCCTGTTTCCGGTCGGCGTCGCGGTGGTGCTGCTGAAGGGGCCATCCTTCGAAGTCGCGCCGATCGTGGGCTCGCTGATCGTCGTGGTGGCGATGGCGCTTTTCGTGGTCATCATGTTCCGGACGTCGCGCGCTTAAGCGGCCGCGTCGCCTCAGCTCTGTGGCTGCGACGGCGGAGGCTTTCTCGGCGCTCGCGGTCTTTCCGGCCGAGGCGATACCGGTGCCCGCGGCTGCAAGGTCACGATCACCGGATTGGGTTTGTGATCCTGTGCCGCGCCGGTGGCAGCGTCCACGCCCATGCCGACCAGGCCGCCGAGAACGACGTTGCCCGCGAATCCCGCAGCACCGGCGGCGGGAATCTCCTTGGTGAGCGGAATGACCTGCGGTTCATAGCCCTCTTTATTGATCGTCACCGTAATATCGGCATTGCGCTTCGCCACGACGACACAGGGAGTCACACAGGCGGTCGGATTATCGAGCCCGGATAATTCGGCGGTCGCGCCCGCGGGCGTCGTCGAAATCGAAATATTTTCGGTCGTTCCGCGCGTCACCGATGCGCAGCCGACGCACGGCAGCGCGAATGCTGCCAAAAGCAGCCTGATCATTGGATTGTTTTCCCCCAGCCCATCCGAAGCTTCACGCAACCTTTGGGTGAAATCAAGGGGCGGCTGGCGACCTCTGACGTCGTCGCTAATCGAGGGGCGTCAGAGCTTCCCGGCAAGAGTCACCCCCCGCCGGGATTACCGATCCTCGCCCCCTGCCGTCACTTTTTAAGCTCAACCGTGGCATAGTCAGGGAAACCGATTCGCCGTGCCGCCGGTGCGCGCAACACATGAAAAAGCATGAACAAGCCATTGAAATCCCCTCCTAAAACAAAAAACGGCAACGACCTCTTCGGGGCCTCGGAACCGAAAGGCCGCAGCCCCCTCAAGGTCGCCTCGCGCGCTTCCAGCGCGGAAGCCGGCTACACCGCGGCCGATATCGAGGTGCTGGAAGGCCTCGAGCCGGTACGGCGCCGGCCCGGCATGTATATCGGCGGCACCGACGAAAAGGCGCTGCACCATCTGTTCGCCGAGGTCATCGACAATTCCATGGACGAGGCCCTCGCGGGCCACGCCACTTTCATCGAAGTGGAATTGAGCGGCGACGGATTCCTGACCGTGACCGACAATGGCCGCGGCATTCCGGTCGATCCGCATCCGAAATTCCCGAAAAAATCCGCGCTCGAAGTCATCATGTGCACGCTGCATTCCGGCGGCAAGTTCGACTCCAAGGTTTACGAGACCTCGGGCGGCCTGCATGGCGTCGGCGTGTCGGTGGTGAATGCGCTGTCCTCGCGGCTCGAGGTCGAGGTCGCGCGCGGCCAGAAGCTCTATCGCATGGCGTTCGAGCGCGGCCATCCCAAGGGCAAGCTTGAGGACCTCGGCAAGATCAACAACCGCCGCGGCACCAGGATCCGCTTCAAGCCGGACGCCGAGATTTTCGGCGCCAAGGCCGTCTTCAAGCCGCAGCGCCTGTTCAAGATGGCGCGCTCCAAGGCCTATCTGTTCGGCGGCGTGGAGATCCGCTGGCGCTGCGATCCGGCGCTGTTGAAGGGTCTCGAGGATGTGCCCGCCGAGGACAGTTTTCACTTCCCCGGCGGCCTGAAGGATTATCTGGCCGCCGCGATTCACGCCGACACCCTGGTGCATCCCGATATCTTCTCCGGCAAATCGGGGCGCACCGGCGGCCACGGCGCGTGCGAATGGGCGGTTGCCTGGACCGCCGACGCCGACGGCTTTCTGTCCTCCTACTGCAACACGGTGCCGACGCCCGATGGCGGCACCCACGAATCCGGCATGCGCAGCGCGCTACTGCGCGGCCTGAAGGATCACGCCGAGCGCGTCGGCCAGGGCAAGCGCGCCGCCAGCGTCACGTCCGAAGACGTCATGGTGGGCGCCGCGGTGATGCTCAGCGTGTTCGTGCGCGAGCCGGAATTCCAGGGCCAGACCAAGGACCGTCTCGCCACCGCCGAGGCCCAGCGCATCGTCGAACAGGCCATCAAGGACCCGTTCGACCACTGGCTGTCGGGCAATCCGCTGCAGGCCAACAAACTCCTGGATTTCGTCGTCGAGCGCGCCGACGAGCGGCTGCGCCGGCGGGCGGAAAAGGAAATTTCCCGCAAGACCGCGGTGAAGAAGCTTCGCCTGCCCGGCAAGCTTTCCGATTGCACCAACACGGCTGCCGAAGGCAGCGAACTGTTCATCGTCGAGGGCGACTCGGCCGGCGGCAGCGCCAAGCAGGCGCGCGATCGCAAGACCCAGGCCATCCTGCCTCTGCGCGGAAAAATCCTCAACGTGGCCTCCGCCACCAAGGACAAGATGACGGCCAATGCCCAGCTCGGCGACCTGATCCAGGCGATCGGCTGCGGGACCGGAACCCAGTACCGCGAGGAGGATCTGCGCTACTCCCGCATCATCATCATGACAGACGCCGACGTCGACGGCGCGCATATCGCCTCGCTCTTGATCACTTTCTTCTACCGGCAAACGCCACGGCTGATCGACGAAGGCCATCTCTATCTTGCTGTGCCGCCGCTCTACAAACTCACGCATGGCAGCAAGTCGGTGTATGCGCGCGACGAAGCGCATAGAGACGCGCTGATGAAGAGCGAGTTCAACGCCAACGCCAAGGTCGAGGTCAGCCGCTTCAAGGGGCTCGGCGAAATGATGCCGGCGCAGCTGAAGGAAACCACCATGGACCCGGCCAAGCTCACCATGCTGCGGGTGGTGCTGCTGGCCGACGATCGCGAAGGCACCGCCGATTCGGTCGAGCGCCTGATGGGCACC
>JBAUUA010000224.1:0-11348 GCA_049582465.1 Bradyrhizobium sp.
GCCGGGCATGTGCAGGGCGGCGATCGCTTGCCCTGGGTGCGGATCGACGGCGCCGACAATTTTGCTTCGCTCGCCGGCATGAATTGGCAGGTCCATGTCTACGGCGCGCCAAGCGCCGGGCTCACGGCATGGTGCCGGGATCACAACGTCCCGCTGCACGTGTTCGGCTGGCGATCCGAATATGAGGCGGCGGGGTTTGCCCGCGATGCGCTTTATCTGCTGCGGCCCGACAGCTATGTCGCGCTGGCTGACGCCTCCGGCGCGCCGGATGCCATCGCCCGCTACTTCGATGATGTCGGCATCCGGCTTGCGCCGCGTTCCTAAAACCGGCCTGATTGACTCACTCGCCCGGCTCAATTGCGTTGGTCGGCGTCGGGCGGTCGGTGATCTGCTGGCCGAACAGGCTGCCGACCAGTTCGACCGCGGTGCGCGCGGTGCGGCCGCGCTCGTCGAGGAACGGGTTGAGCTCGACAATATCGGCCGATCGCACCAGCCCGGAATCGTGCAGCAACTCCATCACCAGATGGGCCTCGCGATAGGTCGCCCCACCCGGCACCGTGGTTCCGACGCCGGGCGCAAGGCTAGGATCGAGAAAATCGACGTCGAAACTGACATGCAGCACGCCATTGCGTGCCTTCACCTTGTCGATCACGCGGCGCATCAGGACGCCGACGCCGAACTCGTCGATCTGTCGCATGTCGGCGACACTGACGCGGCGCGCGCGCAGCAGATCCTTTTCCAGCCTGTCGATCGAGCGGACGCCGAACAATTCGAGCCGATCCGGATCGATCGATGCGCGCGGCTCGTCGCCGAGAAGCCCGTCGAGCCCGGGCTCGCCGCACAGGAAGGCCGCCGACATTCCGTGCATATTGCCCGACAGCGTGGTGGCGGGCGTGTTGTAATCCGCATGCGCGTCGAGCCAGACCACGAAAAGCTCGCGGCCGGCTTCGCGCCAGTGACGGGCAAGGCCGTTCACCGAACCCATCGACAGCGAGTGGTCGCCGCCGAGAAAGATCGGGATCGCGCCAGACCGCGCCAGCTCGTAAGCGCGTTTGCTCAACAGCCTAATCCAGCGCTGGATTTCCCGATAATGCCGGGCGCTGTCGGGCGGCTCGTCGGCGAGTTCGGCGACCTCGCTGATCGAGAGATCGCCGTGATCTTCGACCGCAAAACCGAGCGCGTCGAACAATGTCAGAAGTCCCGCCGTTCTCAGCGCCGCGGGACCCATCAGCGTGCCCCGCTGCGAGGCGCCGATCTCGATGGGAGCGCCGAGCAGCGCGACTTTCTTCATTGCATCAGGCCTCAAAACGTCGGTCACGGCGAATCCTTTCGCGCGTCAGGATATTTGTGACGAAAAACGGGGAAAAGACAGGGCCGACCTTCGGCCTTGTCCGGTGCTATCCCCTGCTTTCGCGGCTATTTTGCGGGTCCGTCGCCGGACCCCGGAACAAACTTCCCGGCATCGCATTGGCTCCCGTGAGGCCGCCACCCGCCGTTCAAAACGGCGCCTGTCGCGGATAGCCAAAGGTCCGAAAGGGCCCGCTGTTCAAAACGAGCGCGCGCGCGGATAGCCAAAGGTGGCGGCCTCATCGCAGCGCGATCAAGACTTCGAGGGTATGGGAACCGTGAATTTCGAGACACAAGAAACGACGCTTCAGCCCGGCATGGCCGAGCGCGCCATCGATACCGCAACCGACGTCTCGCGCACGCTGACGGAAATCTCCGCAGGCCTGCAGGCCGCGGTCAACCGGCTGAGCGAAGCCATCGCGACCGCGCGGCAGCCGGGCAAGCCGCTTTCGACCATCAGCGCGATCACCCGGGAAGCGCCGCTGGCGAGCCTGTTCGTCGCCTTCCTGTTCGGCGTCGCGGTGGCACGACGGCGTTAAATGCGCGGGCCGCTAGCGGTAATGTTCGCGTTCGTAGCGATTGGCCTGCGCGGCGGTCATTGTCGGCGCAGGCGAACCCTTTGGCGGCACGGAAACCGGCGTCGCTGAAGCGACGGCCCGAGCGCCGACTTGATCTTGTCGCAGCACCAGCACGTCGACGCCCTGCGGCGTCACCTTCATCGCGAAATCGTAGCCATCGAGCATGCGCGCGGTGACCCGCGGCAACGGACCGTCGAAAACTCCGGTCTTGCGCGCATCAAGCGCGTCGTCGGTCCGGTAGCGCAGGCCGAATTTCATTTGCAGCGCGTCGAACACTTCCCGCAGCGTCGCGTCACGCGCCTCGATATGCACCGCATCCGGACGGCCGTCGACGCTCACCTGCGCCCGGGCGGCGTTGCCCGGTCCGGCAAGCAGCGCTGCCGAGATAATCGCCAATACAAGCAGCCGGCGCAACAAGGCCGGCGATCGATATCGCATCAGATCAAGCTCCGTATGCTCTCGCAAAAGCCCGCTGGCATCGCCAGCGGGCTTGCAATCATTGTATGGCGAGCGACGCCTGCGCTCAGTGACGATCGTGGTCGTGGTCGCGATCGTGCTCGTCGTGGGCAAGATCCGCGACGCGGTCGATGATCCCGCGGGCGCGGCGCACCAGCTGATCCTCCTGTTGTTCCTTGATCGCCTGGTTGCCGAAGGCGGCGGCGTCCAGCAGCGTTTTGATCTCGGCGGCCAGCGCGTCACGCTGGGTTGTGATGTCGGCGATGGTGGCGAGGAACTTGGCGTACCCCGCATCATCGCCGAGGATCGAACGGTTCGCAAGGCGCAGGCTGTCCAGCCCCACCGAGCCGAGCGGCGCGTTGAGCTGCTTGTAGACCTGCGCGAGTTCGAGGAAGTCTTCGCCGCGCCGCAGCGAGTTCGGCAAAGCATGATCATCGAGGAACTCGATCAGGACCCGGCCGTCGTGAGTGTAGTCGTCCTTCAGGCCGGCCAGCGCGATCATGGTCGGGCGAAGGTCGGTATGATCCGAAAACACCCGGTCGTTACGACCGGCATGGATCACGCCCGGTCCCACCATCCCCATCCAGGTGCGCGTGATCTGCTTCTGCACGTCGCCATGGTTCCAGGCGAAGCCGGGAGCCTCGAAGACGCAGGCGGGCGCCTGCGAACAGTCGTGACCCAACCCCGTCGATGCACTCGAGGTCTCGTTGAAGTAATCGGGATTTCCGAACATGGTGAAACTCGGCGAGCGCGCCGGGTTCGACGTGATCATGTGCAGAAGGTTCATTTCCGCCCGGTCGGCCATGAACGCGTTGAGTTTTTCGACGTGGTTGGTGATCGGGTTCGTCACCTGCAGCGCATCCATGTCCCGCTCCATGGTGCGCGTCAGCGGATCCTGCGGTCCCGGATTGCCGTGGATGTAGAAGGTCGGTGCGTCGTCGAAGTGGATGTCGAACGGCGTCGTGTTGTTGCGCTGGGTCAACAGCAGCCGGTCGAGGAAAGTGTCGATCTCGCCGATCTGCGCATAGGTGCAGGGCACATGGATGCCGTCGCAATTGGCCGGGCTCGCCGGGCCGCCGACAAAGTGGTCGTTTTCGTCCGCGGTAACGAAGAACAGGGTGTTGTCCTTGTTGATGCCGTCGGCGGCGAGACGGGCGAAGAACTTGCCGAACGCGACGTCATAGGCCTTGAGCTGGGCAACGTATTCCGCCTCGCCCGCGCCGAAGGCATGGGCAGCACCCGGCAGGTTGGTGGCGGGGTCGAGCGGCAGCGGATTGCGGTCATGCGCGTCCGCCAGATACACATAGATGACGGGTATGCCCGCCTCCAGCATGGTCGCGGCATAGCCGAGCGACTGCTTGGGCAGCGGGCTGAAGGCGTTGGGGAAACCGGGACGGCCGTAGGCGTCGGCGATGACGCCGCCGTCGGTGTCCTTGACCGCGCCGCTGCCGTTGCAGCCGGCGGGCGCCGCCGCGCAAATCACCGGCGCGACATTCACATTTCCGAACAGGGCATTGAAGCCGGCATAGCCGCCCGGCTCGTCCGGCAGCGCGTCGGTGCGGGCATGGCTGTTGTTGCAGAGCGGGCTGCCCAACGCGCAATGCACGGCGATGCCGAGATAATCGGTGCTCGGGGCCTGGCGGGCGGGCGCGTTCGCGGGCGTGCGGGGCAAATTCAGCGCCGCCGAGACCGATACGTCTTCCGGCGAGCCGGTGCCGAATACCGTACGCACGTCGCCCGGTACACTTTCGAATTCCATATTGGCAATCGAGAATGCGCCTACGTCGCAGCCGGCGCGGGTGAACGGCACCCACGGCGCCGGAAAGATCTTGCCGTTTTCGCTGAGCAACTCCGGCTTGCCGTCGCCGCCGAGCGCGGTCCAGTACAGAAACGAGCTGGAGAACCCGACGGAACCGTCGTTGCGGAAGAAGCCATAGCTGTTCGCCACCGGCACACCCATGCGGTCGCCATAGGCGCCGGTGAGCACGGTCAGGATATCGGTCGCGGTGTGCGAGATCAGCGGCGTGTGGTGGTTGCCGCTGACCGTGCCGTTGTTCTGCATGAAATTCAGCAAATTGGGCATCTGCTCGAGGTCCGACGGCACGTTGGGATTATCCCGCCGCAGATGCACATTGTCGAACTGGATGTGCACGACGTGCTTGATCTTGTTGTCGGCGGATTTCAGTCCGCATGCCGCTTGCGCGGTCGCGGATCCTCCGAACAGCAGCGCGGCGCCGAGCAGCAAGGGAGTCGTAACGCCGAAAATGCGTTGATGACGCATGGCCTTCTCCTCAATCTGTCAAATTGTTGCAAATGCGGTCAGTAGGCGCGCAACCTAGAGCGCCACCCATGACATTCAGTTGACGTGCAGTTGACGAAGGCACGAAGGCCGACGATGTCCACAGCCGAGGTCGAATACCCCGGCTTCCAGAATGGAAGACCGCCTTAATTCAAAACAGTTTCGGCCCGCGGCGGTCTTGCTTGGCTTCCCAGGTTGTCACCGTCGCCGCCGCGATCATCAGCGCGATCCCGGCAATGCTGACGGCGGCCTGCATGGCGAAGCCGCTGGAGATCCGGGTCAGGATTACGAAACCCACGAACGACAGCAGAACGCTGAAGCAATAGATCGCCAGCGAGTTTTCGCCGCAACGGATCAATGCGGTGATGAGAGGTTTCGGCAGCCCGCGCCAGTGTCGCGGCGTCAGCCGCACGACAACAAGCGCCAGCGAGAGAAAGTGCAGCAGCCGCACCGGCGCGAGATGACTTTTGTAGATCGGATAGATCAGGTTCGACACTACGTCGGGGATGAATCCCTTGAGCGCCTCGATTTGCCAGCTCAGGGTGATGACGAGGCTGAACGCGAGATAGAGCGCGGCCAGCGCCAGCACGGCGCGCGACTGCAGGATCCCCTTGAGCCGTCCGGGGCCTTGATAGGCATACCAGGCGCCGAATACGAACAGCACCTGCCAGGCCAGCGGGTTGAAGTACAACTCGCCGCTCGGCCACGCCGGCATGTGCCAGCTGAAGATCTGCACCATCAGATAGAGCACGAACGACGTCGCCAGCGCGAGCGCGGCGCTGCGAATCATGAGCCAAAGCAGAGCCGGAAAGGCCAGATGCAGCAGCACGAAGGTGGGCAATATGTCGGTATTGACCGGCGTATATTGCAGGATCACGGCGTGGATAAGCGCCGCCCCCGGGTTTTCGAAAAAGAACCTCGTGTTGGTCTCGTCGAGATAGCGGCTGCCGCCGGCCAGCCAGATCAGGACGACATAGGCGATCACCAGCAGCATGAAAGCGGCGTAGATTTCCCAGCCTCGCCGCAGCGCGCGCGTCACGATCGTCGCCCAGCCTTGCTCGCGCAACGCGCCGCCATAAGCCAGCATGCAGGTGTAGCCGGAGACGAATACAAACACTTCGGTGGTGTCGCTGAAGCCGTAGTTGCGAAGCGTCAGCCAGGCGAGCGAATTATCGGGGATGTGATCGATGAAGATGAACCACAGCGCCAACCCGCGGCAGGCATCCAGCCGCAGGTCACGGTGATCGCCATCGGTTTGAACCGCAGGGACTTTGGCAGTCCCCGGTAAAGGATCGGTCACGGCTTCATAAGCCCCTGTCCATCTCACGTCCCCGCGTGCCCGCCATGTTACAGATTCGGCCGCGATTGTCTGTACTTGTGGCGAAAATGGGGGATTCCGACTTTCCGCTGCGGAACCAACGGCGGCGCCCCGGATTGTTGCAACACTAATTTTTCGGAGAACCCGCCATGAAGCCGCTGCTGCTTGGTACCATCGTCTTGGGCTTGATGTTCGCTTCCGCCACCGCCGAGGCGAAGGGATGCATCAAGGGCGCCATCGTCGGAGGCATCGCAGGTCATATGGCAGGGCACGGCAAGGTCGGCGTCGTCGCCGGATGCATCATAGGCCATCACGAGGCCAACAAACGGGACGCGGAGAAGGCGAATCAGAAGACACAGCCTTCTTCGCCCGACGACAAACACATCTAGTCTGGAACCGGCGGCACGAGCAAAGGCTGCCGCTCAGGCCGCTCTCCCGGCTCCCGGCGAGGCGGCCGCGATTTCGTCTGCGACCAGGAACTGGCTTTCGAACGCCTGCGCCGGAACCGGCCGGCCGAAGAAATAGCCCTGCCCTTCTTCGCATCCCATGCTGATCAGGAGATCGGCAGTCGCCCTGCTCTCGATACCTTCGGCGATCACCGAGAGGCCGAGCTGCCTGCTCAGCCCGATGGTGGAGCCGACGATCGCCGCATCGCCGGGATCGGCGAGCAGTCCGAATACGAAGGTGCGATCGATCTTGAGTCCGTCGAGCGGGAATTTCTTGAGATAGCTCAGGCTCGCATACCCGGTGCCGAAATCGTCGAACACGATGCGGACGCCGAGTGCCCGTATTCTCTGGAAGGTGTCGAGCACCCTCTCCTCGTCCAGGAGCAGAATATCCTCGGTCACCTCGAGTTCGAGCAGCGACGGCGTCAGCCCGGTGGTCGCGAGCGTCTCCGCAACCGCGGCTGCGAGGTCGGTCGACTGGAATTGCGAGGGCGAGAGGTTGACGCCGACACGAACAGGGTGGCCGCCCATCTCCCACCTGCGTGCCCGGCGGCAGGCGGTATCGAGCACCCAGGCCGCAATGCGGTTCGAGATCGAAGAGGTGTGGACGACCGGCATGAACTCCGCGGGCGAAACCAGACCGCGCACGGGATGGCGCCAGCGAATGAGGGCTTCCGCCCCGATCACACCGCCATCCGTCAGCCGGACCTGCGGCTGGTAGAACAATTCGAATTCGTGGCGCTCGCTGGCAAGCACCAGTTCGGCCTCGAGCGTCAGGCGGGCTTCCAGCTCCTGCCGGATCGCGTTCTCGAAGATCACGTAGCCGCCGCGTTTGGTCGCCTTGGCGCGGCAGAACGCCAGATGGCTGTTGGCCAGAAGTTCGTCGCCGGTTCGGCCGCCCGCCGGATAGACCGCTGCGCCAATACTGACCTTGACGCGGTGCTGCCGCGTTCCGGCCAGAAGCGGCGCGTCGAACGCGCGCGCGATGCGTTCGCACAGCGCTGCGACCGTCTCGGTCGTTACGGCGTGAGGGATCGCGATGGCGAATTCGTCGCCGCTCAGGCGCGCCACCAGGGCGGCGCCGCCCGCTTCCGCGTTCAATCGTCCGGTCACCGCGCGCAGCACGAGGTCGCCGCAGGCGTGGCCGAGCATGTCGTTGATCTGCTGGAAGGCGTCGAGACCGATCACCAGCAGCGCGACTTCGCTCCGCTGCGCCTCCGCCGTGGAAATCATCTCAGTGAGGCCGGCGTGAAGGCTGTTGCGGTTGGCGAGCCCGGTAAGGGAATCATGTTCGGCCAAATAGCGAATTCTTTCGGCTTCCCGCTTTCGCACCGATATGTCGCGCAGGATCGCACCATGCTGAAAGCCGTCGGTGCCTTGCCAGCCGGAGAAGCAGGCCTCGACCGGAAAGATCTCGCCGTTCTTGCGCCGGCCGTGGAACTCGATCACCAGGCCGCCGGGCGATTGCGATCGGGCGCGCGCCGCCTCACCCAATGCGCTGGAGACCGCGGCAACGTCATCGCCGCCGGCGCAAATCGTGTCGAACCGCCGGCCGATCATCTCGGCAGGATCGTAGCCGAATATCGCCACCGCTCCCGGATTCCACACCGTGATGCGGCGGTCCTGATCAGTACATACCAGGCCATCGCCCAGCGCCATTGCGATACGCTGGAAGCGGCTCTCGGCGACCCGGCCCAGCAGACCCCGGAAATCGATTTCGTCGAGCGCAATCGCGGTCATGTAGACGACGATCGCCGTATCGAACAGCGACGTATCGAGAATGAGAGGAAATCTCGCCTGCAGCAGCGCCGCGGTGATTTCAATGGAGGCGGCCATGCCGACGAGGATGATCACCCGCACGCCGGCTGAGAGACGACGCCACGACAACATCATGATCATCGCAATGACGCATAGCCCTGCCAGCGTCACGGCATCGGAAGTATAGCGCAGGGTTCGATTCTGCTGGATCGATTCGGCGGCGAGAGTCTGCAACAGCGGCCCGGACACAACGCCGCCATTGGGAATGCTGAAACGATCGCCGAGTTCCAGCGCGGTGGCACCGATGATGACCTTCTTGCCCCTGAGCTTGCCCACCGTCGCCTCGTCGCCGCGCAGGACATCGACGTAGGACACCCTCGGAATCGACGCGGCGCGGATGCTGAAATCGATCAGGAAGGGCGCGCGCTTCTCGGCAAATTGTTCGGCCAGCACCGCACCCATTGCGGGAACGAACTGGCCGTCGAATGTCTCGCCGAACGGGTAGCGCCGGACCAGGCCGTCCGGTTCAACCCTGACATTCACGACCGCCGACCATGAATGATCGGCGAACGGTTGCAGCGGACGGTTGATGTGGATCGCCGTTCCGTTGCCACCGGCCGCGCCCGGCTGCTTGAAGGACGGCAGCACCACGCTTCCGCCTGCGGCCTTCAGCGCCTCGACAAATGCGCGGTCCGACGCCGGATCGGATGGCGACGAGAAGTCGACGTCGAACACGACATCCCGTACGCCGGCGCTGTCGAGCCGCCGCAGCAAGTCGGCATGGAGCAGGCGCGGCCAGGGCCAGACGCCGATCTGCTCGATCGAGGGGGCGTCGATCGCGACCACGACGATATCGCCGCTGGCCTGACGCTGCTGCCAGGCAAACCGGAGGCCGGTCAGCGCATTACGCAGCGCGCCGTGCAGGCCGGACGACAGAACGATCGCCAGTGCAACCACCACGAAGATATGCGGCCGGTAATGTTTCACGGTGTCCCATCCAGCGCATCCCGCAAACGAGCGAGGCACGCTCCCCATGTCCGTCAGCCCATCGGCCAACTCGTTCGGCTTAAACTTCTCTCACTCTCTAACGCACATGACCGCGGCCGTAAGCGTAACCGTGACCGTTTCCGTTAGCGTTGCCGTTGCCATTTCCGTTGCCATTGCCGTTGCCATTGCCGTTGGCATTGCCGTTTCCGTTGGCATTGCCGTTGCCGGGTCCGTCGCCATTACCGTTGCCGTCGACGGAATTGACCGCAGCTGCGGTGGTCGCGGCTACCTGCGCAGCCGCTCCGGAATTGGTCGCCGTGGCCGCAGTGCTGCCGCTGACGTCGCTGGAATTGCCGTTTCCGATGCCCATGCTGGCCGCCTTGGCTTCGCGCGTGCTCCAGATCGTATCCTTCCCGGCCATGCGCTTCGCGGATCCCGGCGCCGACGCCGACCCATGCGCAAGACCGTGCGTCACCTTCTGGAAATTGAGCGTGACTTCGCCGAGCGAAGCCGATATCCGCGTCGCGCTGTGCGTCGTGGCAGCTTGGCCGGCGGCGAGATGGCCGAGCGCGTGGATGAACTGCCCGTTGGCGGCGCGAAGCGGCGCGGAGAGCCCCGTCTTCGGCACCATGATCCGTTCGATCGATGACGGGCGCGGCTTGCCCTGCTCGATCGGATTGAGCGTGCCCGATCCACTCAGCGAAAGACCCGGCTTGCCCTGCGCGAAAGCGGTTGCGTGCTGGCCCGGCATCACTTGCGCGATCTGGCCCGATTTGAAGTCCGAGACCTCAACCTGTCCCCTCAGCACGTCGACGCTGGTCGAGGTGGCGTTTACCGTGACGCGAAACTGCGTTCCCTTGACCACGGCGGCGAGATAAGGGGTCTCGACCTCGAAATGCTTGACGTTCTGCTTATCCACTTCCAGCAGGACCGAGCCGGCCTGCTGCAGGATCGTCGTCGCCAGCCCGTCCTTCTTCTCGGTCGGCAGGCCGATCACCGAATTCGGCGAGATCAGAATGGTTTCCTCGCCGCGTACCAATAAGACCCGGCCGCTACGCCCGGTCCGGATGGTGTCACCCGGCTTCAAGACATCTTCCTGCGTCAGCGAAGCCTGCTGGGCGCCCGACGTCGTCGTCCAGACTTCGCCGGACGATTTGCCGACCCGCCAGACGCCGTCCTCGGCGGCGAGCGCACCGGAAGCCGCACCCAGAACGATCGCCGTCATCAGGATGCGCGAAAACTGATCGGTCCAAGCCATGAAAAACTCCGTCTGCCTCAGTTGTCCCTCAGGCCTACGGGAAAAGTTTCAACATAGAGTGAGCGGAAACCGCCGAGCTTCCGGGCGTGCTTAACGGTTCATTGACCATAAAAATCTATGAAAAATCATGGGGCTAATGATTTTTCAAAGATTCCCCGGATGGCATCCGGAGAACTACGGGGGACTGGTATCCCGTGCGGGCGGGCGACCGCGTTGCGGTCTTGGCAGGCTCGCTTTGCCGGGCCTCGCGCTGATTTTGTCCGTGATCGCCTCAATGCCGGCAAAAGCCCAACAGGCAAGCCCGCCGGGTTTCGATCCCAGGCAGACCGAACGGCGTTTCGATGTACCGCAATCCGGGCAGCCGCCTTCGGCACGACCGGCAATACGGATGCCGCTGGTGTCACGGCCGGAAGGTACGGCGGATACCAGGCCGATGTTCGTGCTGCGCGGCGTTTCGCTGACGGGTGCCCAAGCGATCCCGCGCGATCAGATCATAAGCGTCTATCAACCCTATCTCGGGAAAAAGGTCTCCCAGGCCGACCTCGCGGCGATCGCCGCCGGCGTCGGCGACCTCTACCGCGCGGCCGGGTTTCACCTGAGCCGGGCGATCGTTCCGCCGCAGGACATCCGGGACGGCCGGGTTCGTCTTCAGGTGATCGAGGGCGCCATTACGGAAGTGACACTGAAGGGCGACGGCGCGGAGCAGTTCGGCATAAGGCCGATGCTCGACCCGGTGCTCGCCGAAAGCCCCTCGCGGCTGCCGACGCTGGCACGCCAGCTCCTGCTGATCAACGGCCGGCCGGGAGTACGCATCGCGGATACCGCGCTAGAAGAGATCGGCCACGCCACCGGCCGTTTCCGCCTCATCGTCTACCTCATCACCTGGCACATCTACACTTCC
>JBAUUA010000225.1:0-1681 GCA_049582465.1 Bradyrhizobium sp.
GCCGCAAGCGCCGGCCTTCTGCTTTTTCACCGAGCGATTCGAAGCCTACACGCCGCGTTATTTCCCGGAACCTGGAACACGTCTTATGCACGATTCACACAACGGGATGTGCGAATCCACATCAGGGTCCCAAAGCGCCGCTTGACGAACTTCGCCGCAAGTGGGTTCGAATCCGGCTGTCCGCCCTACCCCAGCCGTAGCCAGAACCGTAGTTTGCAATTTCTAAACTCGCATTTCATAAGCAAAATCAATGGGGTTGACAGGACACCCCTTCCGCCAAATTTACCCTGTCCAGCCCGGAGACAACAGGTCGAACCAACGCTCCATGAGCTTGGCCGGGTCGCCTTTGAAATCGCCCCATTCGTACGAGTTGGTGAAACTCGTCGCCGTGATCCGCGCCCGTGTCGATAAATCTCGAAGGGCTTGGCGGTCGGCTTCGCTCAGCGGGCGGTCGATCGCCTGGAACTCGTAATACTGGTATTCGCTCATGGCTGAGGTCGCCGTGGTTGGGCCGAAGACAAAATAGCTCCGCCGCGCAGCCGTGCGCGGGGGTTAGACTGGATGCAGGATGCCGTTGGTCGCGAGAATTCGAAGCGCCTCGACAAGCGTCACGCCGACATGGCGGCGCCACCATTTGCCCGTGTGCCGCATCCAGTAGATATCGAAACGGTCCGGCCCCATGCGGTCGATGCGGGCGAAGGGTGCATCGAACTCGTCGCCGCGATTGTGCTCCATGCCCGACCTGTAGCGCTGCATGAAACGGTATCGTCCCGCCGCCCACGCGCCATGGATGTCGATCACGTAGTTCCATTGCGTCGGCCTGATCTGCGGCAGGAAACGCGGTTTGAGGACGTCGCCAATGAAGGCCTCGCAAGCGGCGACGATGACCGCTTTCTCCGACGCGTCGGGCGGCGCCGGACGGGGCGCGCGGCTTGATGGCATCCACTGCTTCTTTCGAGCCATTCCTTGATCCGCGCCTGCCGAGTTTGATGTTTGTTCCAGGGGAACAAGACGCGTTGTAGCGCGGAATAGCGACTTTCGGCGAGGTGCATCGTCTGAATGCCAGCCTCGTCATAGGCCTATGGCGCAGACATAGTGCTCATCATCGTCCGGCATGGCCCGCCACTAACTCAAAAACTTTCCAGCCCGCAAAACGCCGTTTCGTTCGCTTGGGCGCTCGCGCCGGATAGCGGACGTTGCCTGTTTCGCGGCTCCGCTCGCGGGCGACGGGAACTCAGGCCTGCACCCGATGCGGCGGGTTTAAAGTACCGAGGCAGTAATTTCGAAATACGCGAGTGACCGGCCTCCTTCGCCGGCGGTATCGCACGTGCCGGGCGCTACCAGACCTACCTTCAGGTCACTGGCGACGTAGACACATACGCCGTCCGCAAACACCCGGCCATTCGCCACGCCTAGAACCAGTTTACCGCGCCTGACCTGCCGCAGGTCCACCTCGTAGCGTACCGCTGCGGTATCGGGGGTGATGTGTCCCCGAAACTTCACGTCGCCGACGCCAAGGGCTCGGCCCTTCCCCGGGGAGCCCGACCATCCGAGCCAATAGCCGATGATCTGCCACATAGCGTCCAACCCAAGACATCCCGGCATCACCGGGTCGCCGCGAAAGTGGCAGTTGAAGAACCAGAGATCCGGCGCGATATCCAATTCAGCGACAACGTGGCCC
>JBAUUA010000226.1:0-6574 GCA_049582465.1 Bradyrhizobium sp.
ACGCAGGATTTAGGTGGTTTGCCGGGTTCCGCAATAGCCTGCCGGACGGCGGGGTGATACAGCCCCTGCTCCCGCCGCTTCCATTTCCCTCCGATTCTTGATGAACAAAGAACGCCTGATCCCACTCATCGTGGCCACTGCCCTGTTCATGGAGAACATGGATTCGACGGTTATCGCGACCTCGCTGCCGGCGATCGCCGCCGATATCGGCACCAGCCCCCTGACGCTGAAACTCGCCATCACGTCATACCTGCTTTCGCTCGCGGTATTCATCCCGGCGAGCGGCTGGACCGCCGACCGCTTCGGCGCGCGGATGGTATTTAGCCTCGCTATCGGGGTGTTCATGGTGGGCTCGATCGGCTGCGCGCTGTCATCTTCCGTCACCGATTTCGTCATTGCGCGCATCCTGCAAGGCATCGGCGGGGCGATGATGACGCCGGTCGGACGGCTGGTGCTGTTGCGCACGATCGACAAGAGCGCGCTCGTCAATGCGATGGCCTGGGTGACGGTGCCGGCGCTGGTCGGGCCGGTGATCGGACCGCCGCTCGGCGGTTTCATCACCACCTATTTCTCCTGGCACTGGATCTTCCTGATCAACATTCCGATCGGCCTGCTCGGCATCTTCATGGCGATGCGCTACATCGACCCGATCCGCAGCGACGACCCCGAGCGCTTCGACCTCTACGGGCTGGTGCTGGCCGGCATCGGGCTGGCGGGAATTGCCTTCGGGCTGTCGGTCGCCGGCCTCAACCTCCTGCCGTGGACCATCGTGGTCGCGCTGGTCGCGATCGGAACCATCTCGATGACGCTCTATGTCATCCACGCCCGGCGAACCGCTTCGCCGGTGCTGGATTTTTCGCTGCTGAATCTGTCCACGATGCGCGCGAGCATCATCGGCGGCTTCATGTTCCGCCTCGGCATCGGCGCGCTGCCGTTCCTGCTGCCGCTGTTGATGCAGGTCGGATTCGGCCTGTCGCCATTCCAGTCCGGCCTCGTGACGTTTGCCTCCGCGGTCGGCGCCATGGGCATGAAGACGCTGGCCGCGCGCATCATCCGCACCTTCGGCTTCCGCAACATGATGACGATCAACGCCGTCGTCAGTTCGGTCTTCCTCGCGGCCTGCGCGCTGTTCACGGTGACGACGCCGCTGCTCCTGATCATGATCATCCTGGTGGTCGGCGGCTTCTTCCGCTCGCTGCAGTTCACCGCGATCAACACCGTGGCCTATGCTGAGGTCGAGCCGGGCCAGATGAGCCGCGCCACCACGCTCGTCAGCGTCAACCAGCAGCTAGCGATTTCCGCCGGCGTCGCTGTCGGCGCCTTCTGCGTGGAATCCACCCTGCTGGTCCGCCACATGCAGGAAATGGACGCGACGGTTTTCGCGCCGGCGTTCCTGGTGGTCTCCATCATCTCGGCGCTGTCGGCCTGGTTCTTCTGGCAGATGCCCGACGATGCCGGCCATGAAATCTCCGGCCGCAAGGCGGTCGAGATTTCCAGCCGCAAGGGCGCCGACAAGGCTGCCATCAAGGCAGCCACCGGGGACACCCAGGATGCAAGGGATCAACGGCTGGGCTGACCGCCGCCGGCCGCCATCTGCAGGCTCGCCATGCCCTGCTCCGGCCGACCGTCCATCGGCCGCTGGATGAAGGGACGGGTTACATCCGACGTACGATCCGCCGGAAACATCGACGCCAGGGACACATTGAGGATTTTGCAGATGTCGAACAGGCGCACGGCGCTGACGCCATTGGCGCCCTTTTCATAATTCTGAATCTGCTGAAACGAGACGCCCAGAGCCCGGGCAAGCTGCTCCTGGCTCAAATTGAGCGAAAGCCGACCCTCGCGGATGCGAGCGCCAATATATTCGTCGATTTCTGATTTTGCTCTTGCCTTCATTTTCAGCACTTTGGTGTTCGGCGGTAACTAATGTGATGTCCCACATCGTCGGACCGTCTGGTCCCATTCTCGAGCGATAGCGAGCCCCTGTTTCGGGATATCTTCGTCGGTCCGGCAAATTGGTTTCGTCGAGGCCGCCAATTGTTTCGTGGCGCTGAAGGTGATGCGCTCGCTCCTGTTTGTCGGCGCCCGATGGCAACCGGTTCACAGGCAACGCCGATTCAAACGCTAGCAGGCGACGGGGGGACGTTCTTGGCCAATTGCGAACGGGCCATGGGGCCGTCGGTACGCAAATGTCCTACTCGCGATGCGTGGATGCGAACGGGCCTGCACGCCTGTTGACGAGGCAGACGTTCGCCAGGGCGACCTAATTGGAGTAATATTCCAGTGCGCGGGGAAATCCGCTGCTCGCCCCGCTATGGGTGTGGTGAATGATCGCCGCGGTCGCGATCTTGGGCAGCCTTGCTGGTGAAGGAGGGTTCCCATGTACGCCGCCATTCGTCAGGGTAAAGCAAAGACCGGCATGGCCGAAGAGCTCGCGCGCAGAATCAAGGAGGGCGCGATTCCGATCATCAGCGACGTTGAAGGCTTCATGGCCTATTACGTCGTCTATGCGCCCGACGACACGGTGACCGCGATCAGCGTCTTCAACAATTACGCGGGAGCGGAGGAGGCAAACCGGCGTGCGCTGGTCTGGATCGAGCAAAATCTTGCGCCCCTGCTCGTCGGTCCAGCCACCGCGGTGGCCGGCCCGGTGATCGTTCATACGCTGGCATAGTGAGCCAGCGGGGCAGCCCTCGAGGGTGCGCGGGGGCGATCCCGGCCGCTTGCGTCAACGCGACGCCATTCGCCGGTGCCATCTGGCCTCGATCCGCGCCTTGATGGCGCGGACACGCGTCTCCTGGGCTACCCAGAACGCCCGGCTCGCCGCGGGCGTCCCCTGCCTGTACTGCGCGTAGACGTCCTTCGGCGAAATCAACAGCGACTTCGGCTGGTTGTTCGCCAGCACCGACGCCGGGATGATGGCCGGCGGCACAGTGCCCTCCGCCAGCGGCGAACCCAGCTCGGCGAGATGGATCTTCGCCCGCCGGCAATAATTCACCGAACGCGGCGTCATGACGTTCTCGCCGTGGCCGGCGCGGTATTTCATCAGGGTGCGGCAGAGGTCGCCATTGGCGAGCCGCCAGGCCTTGCTCAGATAGGTCACGCCATAGTGGATGTTGATTTCCGGCTTGGCGAGGTCCGCGGCGCTGCCCCTGAAACCCAGCATCGCCGCGGTCTGCGGCCTGATCTGCATCAGTCCGATCTCGCCGACGCCGCCGATCACGCGCGGATTGTAGTTGCTCTCGACCTGCACCACGGCATCCGCAATATCGGCCGGCAGGCCGGTCTTGCGAACCTCCTGCTCCACCATGGCGCGGACCGCCGCCCGGAAGGATGGCCCCGGCGCTTCGGCGGTGACCGGCGTTGCCGTTTTTGGCGCGTCGGCTGTGCTTGTTTGCGCCGGCGCTTGCGGCGCGACCTGGTCAGCGGCTGGAGCGGACGCGGCCGGGCTGGCGATAACGGCAAGCAGCGCGCCAGCCAGGAGACTGTGGAATCCAAACGCGCGCAGGTTCGGCCCCTTCTCCATGCCGATTCCCCGATGACGGAAATCCCGGTCCATCGATGCATCCCCAACGCCCAACGACGCCGTATTGTCGAGCACAAGGAGATTAACAAGGTCTGACGTTTGCGGCAGCGCTGCGGCGCGCCCCCCGGGGATGGCGTCGTTACACCTGTTTCGGCGGTACGCCCCGGAACCCCATCGCCAGCACGTAGCGCTCGGACGAATCCTGCCGGCTCGAGGCCGGCTTCACGTGTTTGACGGTGGCGTAGTCGCGCTTGAGTTCCGTCATCAGCGCCGCGTCCGCGCCGCTCTGAAACACCTTGGCGACGAAGGTGCCGCCGGGATTGAGCACCTCGGCGGCAAACGCCACGGCGCCTTCGACGAGGCCCAGGATGCGCAGCTGATCCGTCTTGCGGTGCCCGGTGGTGTTGGGCGCCATGTCCGACAGCACCACATCGGCGCGGCCGCCGATCATCTCGATCAATCTGGCCGGCGCGTCGTCGCTGAGAAAATCGAGCTGCGCAAAGGTCACGCCCGGTATCTCCGGCATTTCCAACAGATCGATGGCGATGATCTTGCCCTTGCCGTTGCCCGTGCCGACGCGCTTGGCCGCGACCTGGCTCCAGCCGCCGGGGGCTGCGCCGAGATCGACCACCGTCTGGCCGGACTTGAGGAAGTGATACTTGTCGTCGATCTCGATCAGCTTGAAGGCCGCGCGCGAACGCCATCCCTCGCGCTTGGCCTGCGCCACATAGGGATCGTTGAGCTGCCGCTCCAGCCATAGCTTTGACGACAGCTTGCGCTTGCCGCCGGTCTTGACCGTGACGTGCAGCCGCCCGGTGGTATCTTTCGCCATATCGGTTTGCTTGCCTTCGAGAGCCGATGCCGCTCTAGCACATCGCGCAGCCTTGCGCCTATCGGCATCCGCCGATCGCGCCGTCCTCGCGCATCATCTCCACCAGCATGCCTTCGCGCAGGCCCCGGTCGGCGACGCGCAGCCGCGGCAGCGGGAACGCATCGCGAATTGCATCCAGGATGGCGCAGCCCGCCAGCACCAGATCGGCGCGCTCGACGCTGATGCAATTATTGCCGGCGCGCTCCTGATAGCTCATGGCGAGCAGGCGGGCGATGACGGCGGTGATATCGGCATCGCTCAGCCAGACCCCGTCGATGCGGCGGCGATCGTAACGCACGAGGTTGAGATGCACGCCGGCCAGCGTCGTCACCGTGCCGGAGGTGCCGAGCAGATGCATGTCGGTCAAATCGGCGCCGTGTTCGGCCGCGAACGGCACCACGTGCTGGGCGACCTCGCCCACCATCCGCGCATAGGATTGCGCCGTGACGTCCTTGCCGCCGAAATGTTCGGCCAGCGTAACGACGCCGAGCGGGATCGACATCCACGCCTTGATGCGCGGCGCGGCGTCGGGCTCGTCCGGATCGCGCTCGATCCGCACCAGCTCGGTCGAGCCGCCGCCGATGTCGAACAGGATGGCGCCCCGTCCCTGTGGGTCGAGCAGCGGCGAGCAGCCGATCACGGCGAGTGCCGCTTCGGTCTCGCGATCGATCACCTCGAGCTGGATGCCGGTCTCGGCTGCGACCCGGTCGCGAAACCCGTCGGCGTTGGCGGCAGCGCGGCAGGCTTCGGTCGCGATCAGCCGCAGCCGTTTTGCTTTTTTGGACTGGATCTTGTCGCGGCAGATGCTCAGCGCCGCGATGGCGCGTTCGATCGCGGCGTCGCTGATGCAGCCGGTCGCCGAGATGCCTTCGCCCAGCCGGATGATCCGGGAGAATGAATCGACCACGCGGAAACCATCGCCCGACGGACAGGCGATCAGGAGCCGGCAATTATTGGTGCCGAGATCGAGCGCCGCGTAGACGCCGGTTGCCGGCGATGGAACCGCGCCGGGACCGTCGCCGGTCGCCGTCACGTGCGCATCGCCGCTACGCGGCGGCCTCTGGCCGACCTCTCCGCGCGGCGCAGCGCCGTCGCGAAGCCGCGTGTCATCGTTCATTCAAAATGTCTTTCCACGGCCCTCAAAGCGGGCTGACGAGGAATTTCCGTTCACGGAAACTTTAGCAGTGCCAAACGGTTGCGCAACAGCCCTCACATAGGACTATGCCCAATCAGGCGTTGTCGACCGCACATCGGTACGTTATCTCAGCGGGGAAACCAGCGAAATCGCGGAAAATCGAGCTTTTCAGGGATATTTCAATGCAGGATCACACGTCTCCGGCCGCTCTGGAAAACGCTATCGCACTGCAAAAATACGGCGTCGGCCAGCCGGTGCGCCGCAAGGAAGACGACACGCTGGTGCGCGGCAAGGGCAAATATACCGACGATTTCAGCCTGCCCGGCCAGGCCTATGCCTGGATGGTCCGTTCCAGCCATGCCCATGGCGTCATCTGCGGCATAGACACGGCGACGGCCAGGGCCATGCCGGGTGTGCTCGGCGTGTGGACCGGCAAAGACCTTGCCGCCGCCGGCTATAACCCCTTCACCTGCGGGCTGCCGCTCAAGAACCGCGACGGCTCGCCGCTGATCCAGACCAACCGCATGGCGCTGATGACCGACAAGGTACGCTTTGTCGGCGATCCCGTGGCCTTCGTGGTCGCCGAAACGGTGGCGCAGGCGCGCGACGCCGCGGAAGCCGTCGAACTCGATATCGAGCCGCTGCCGGCGGTAACCGATGCCGAGGAAGCCGCCAGGCCCGGCGCGCCGCAGCTCTACGACCACATCCCCAACAACGTCGCGCTCGACTATCACTATGGCGACACCGCCAGGATCGACGCCGCGTTCGCGAGCGCCGCGCATGTGACGAAGCTCGATATCATCAACACGCGTGTCGCGGTGGTATCGATGGAGCCGCGCGTGGCGCTTGCGGCCTACGACAAGGCCAGCGAGCGCTTCACGCTGCAGGTTCCGACCCAGGGTGTTTCCGGCAACAAGGTCACTTTCGCCAAGATCCTGAACGTGCCGAACGACAAGGTTCGCATCCTGACCGCCAATGTCGGCGGCTCCTTCGGCATGAAGAACATGAACTACCCGGAATACACCTGCATCGCCCATGCCGC
>JBAUUA010000227.1:0-6295 GCA_049582465.1 Bradyrhizobium sp.
TCTGTTCGCGCGTCAGCGCGTCGAGCGCGCCGAACGGCTCGTCCATCAGGATCAGTTTCGGGTCGTGGACGAAGGCGCGGGCGATCGCGGTGCGCTGCTGCATGCCGCCCGACAATTGCTGCGGATACTTTTCCTCGTAGCCGGAAAGCCCGACCAAATTGAGCAGGTCGCGCGCGCGCGACCGCGCCGCCTTCATCCGCAGGCCGACGATCTCGGCCGGCAGCAGCACATTGTCGAGGATGGTCCGCCATTTCAGCAGCAGCGCCTGCTGGAACACCATCCCGATGTCGCGCGCGGGATCGAACGGCGTGTGTGCGTTGCCGATCTGGATGGTGCCGCCGTCGGCGTCATGAAGCCCCGCCAGGATCTTCAGCACTGTGGTCTTGCCGCAGCCGGATGGCCCGACCAGCGAGATCAGCTCGCCCTCCTTGACGTCCATGGTGACGTCGGAGACCGCGAGGAATTCCTGGCCGCCGGAACGGTAGACCTTGCGCACGTTGCGCAGCCGGATGAAGGGCTCCTGCGGCTCGTTCATGCCAGCCATTTCTGCAGATTGTCGCTGACGAAATCGTCGTCGGAGAGATCCGCGTGCTCGTTGCAGACGCGGTCGATCTGTTCGATCTGGCCGGGGCTGAGGCCCTCGGCGGTATCGAGGCACCAGATGCCCTCCATCAGGCCCTGCCGCCGCAGGATCTCGTGGCAGCCGGCGATGCAGCCGTGGAAATTGTTGGCGACGTCGAAGAAAGCGCTGTTGCAGTCGGTGACGCGGGCGTCCAGCGCCAAAAGATCGGCCGGCACCGCGGCCTTGCCGCGCGCGGCTTTGCACATTTCGAACTGTTTGATCGCGCTCGCGGTCCATACCGACCAGTGGCCGAGTAGGCCACCCTTGAAATAAGCGCGCGTGGTGACACCCTTGTCGCGCAAATCAAACGGCAGCGTGAGGTCGAGCAGGATGTGGTCGTCATTGCCGGTATAGAGCGCGATGCGATCGAGCCCGCCCGCGGCCGCGACGCCGCGCAGCACGTCGAGCGTGCGGTAGCGGTTGAACGGCGCGACCTTGATGGCGATGACGTTGTCGATCATCGCAAAGCGGTGCCAGAACTCGGCGCTGAGGACGACGCCGCCGACCGCCGGCTGCAGGTAGAAGCCGACCAGCGGAATCTCGCGCGCTACCGCCTCGCAATGACTGATGATCTCGTGCTCGCTGCAGGATCTCATCGCGGCGAGGCTGAGCAGGCCCGCGTGATAGCCGATGCCGCGCGCCACTTCCGCCTCAGTGACGGCCTGCCTGGTCGGGCCGGCAAGACCTGCGACCAGTGCCAGCGGACGCTTGGTCCAGCCCGCCGCCGTCTCCGCGGCGAGTTCCAGCACCGGCCGGTACAGGCCGACGTCGCGGATCGCGAACTGCGTGGTGTGGACGCCGACCGCAAGCCCGCCGGCGCCGGCGTCGATGTAATAGCGCGTCAGCGCACGCTGATGCGTGGCATCGAGCGTGCGATCGGAATTCAGCGCCAGCGGATGCGCGGGGATCACGGTGCCGTCGGCGATCAGGCGCCGCACGCCGGATTCGATTCTGCTATGGTGCATGGCGATCATCCCTATCCATATTCGGGGCCGGCGACGGCGAACGGCGGTTGCGCGGGCAGCGTGACGGCCTCGCCGAAGCGCATGCGCTGAAACGGCCGCTCGATCTTCCAGCCGGAACCGGTCAGGCCGCTGAGGAATTCCTGCTGCTCGAAGACGGGGTCGATCAGCAGCGGTCCGTTCTCGGAGCGCACGATTTCATTGACCAAAGCCAACGCCTGATCCGGGCTTTCGGCAAGCAACGGCCCGATATGCCGCGCCTTGCGGCCGTCGCGCACCAGCGCGAACGCGTCGCCGTTCGATACCAGCCGCGAACCGGAACGGCCGCCGAGTTCCGTCAGCAGAGCCGCGCGATCGAAACCCATGGCGAAACGGTCGCGTGCGACGAATTCGTCGAGATTGATCGACGACAGCGACGGCGGCGCTTCGGCCTTGGTCGACATCGCATGCTCCAGCCGCAACCGCCGCAGCTGCAGCGTCGGCTTGAACCCCAGGGGACCATAGACCGTGGCGCCCGCCGGGGTCGCGTCGAGCCATGTCGTTAGCTCCTGTTTTGCCGCGGCCGCGAGACAGGCATCGACCAGCCGGGTGGCGAGACCGCGGCGGCGCCAGCTTTCCGTCACCAGCACCATGCTGATCCAGGCATTGCCGGACGAGTAGGGCAGCAGCGCCGCGCTGGCGAGGAGATGCGCGTCCTTGTCGCGCACGCCGAACACGGTTGCCCTGGTCAGGAAGAAACGCCAGTCCGCCTCGTTCTGGTTCCAGTGCGCTTCCGTTGAAAGCAGGAGTCCCGCGGCGGCATCATTCGGGCCGAGCGGGACGATGGCTGTCTGATCAGTATCGGCCATCGCGCACCTCGTATTTGGTGGGCTTGCCCAGGCTCGGCATGGATCGCGCGACCCAGTCGGCTGTCCATTTTATCAGTTGGTCATTATCGACAACGGGCAGGCCGAACAATTTGACCGCCTGCGAGGTGTCGGTGAGCCAGGCCGTCGGCTCCTCCTTGCCGACGAGGATGGGTTTGCGGCCGAGCCGCGCGCCGAGTCTTTCCGCGAGATCGCGCACGGCGAGGATCTCGTGGCCGCTGACATTGATCGGCGAGGTCGGCGTGTCGCAATGCGCGAGACAGCGCAGCGCCTGCGACGACGCATCGCCCTGCCAGATGAAATTGACATGGCCGAGGCTGACGTCGATCGGCTTGCCCTGCAGGATCTTGGTCGCGATGTCGTGCAGCACGCCGTAGCGCATGTCGATGGCGTAATTCAGCCGGAACAGCCGGCCCGGCGTCGAAAATCGGCGCGAGAAATATTCGAACATGCGCTCGCGGCCGACGCAGGATTGCGCGTATTCGCCGGGCGGATTGGGCTGAACGCTCTCGTCGGCGCCCTTGCCGTCGACCGGCACGAACGGATAGACGCAGCCGGTCGAGAATGCCACGATGCGCGAATCCCGGAACGCCTGCGCGACCAAAGCAGGCACATGCGCGTTCATCGCCCAGGTCAGCGACAGGTCGCCCTCGGCGCCGAACTTGCGCCCGGCCATGAACACGATGTTTTTTGCCTTTGGCAACGCCTTGATGGCGGTCTCATCGAGCAGGTCGCAGGCGATTGTCTCGACGCCGCGGGCCTCAAGCCACGCCTTCGCACCCGGTTCGCTGAAGCGCGCCACGCCGGTGACGCGGCGGCCGGGCAGGGCAGCCTTTGCAAGGCCCGCCAGCGTCGGTCCCATCTTCCCGGCGACGCCGAGGATCATGATGTCGCCGTCAATTGTGTTGAGATCGTCGATCAGCGCCTGGCTCGGCCGGCACAGGAGGTCATCGAGCGCAGCGATATCTGGGATCGTTTCCGGCAAGGGGTCGCGGGTCAGCAGCATGGTTCTTCCTTCTTATTGCAGCCGCACGTCCCTGACCACGAACAGCCGTTCGAGGCCGAGCACCAGGCCGTAGAGCGCGACCCCGAGCAGTGTCAGCAGCACGACCGCCATCACCATCGCCGGCGTGTCGAGCGAGGACTGCACCTGGATCATGAGGTAGCCGAGCCCGCGTTCGCTGGCGATGAACTCGCCGACGATGGCGCCGGCGACCGCCAGGATGGCGCCGACCTTCATGCCGGAAAACACATAAGGCAGCGCGCCCGGCAGCTGGATCTTGCGGAACAGCGTCCAGCGCGAGCCGCGCAGCGATTTGACGAGGTCGAGCAGATCCGGCTCGACCTCGCTGAGGCCGCGCGCGGTGGTCAACAGGATCGGAAAGAAGCAGATCGAGAACGCGATCAGGATGTTCGGAAAGATGCCGTAGCTGAACCAGACGATGAACAGCGGGCCGAGCGCCACTTTCGGGATCATGTTGAGGGTGACGAACAGCGGCAGCAGCACAAGGCTCACCAGCGGCGACCAGCAGAACACCACCGCCAGCGCCACGCCGACAAAGGCGCCCAGCGCAAAGCCGCCGAGGATCTCAGTCGCCGTCACCGCCAGATTGGAGATCCAGGCATATTTCGCCGAACCCAGCGTCGCGATCGTCGCCAGCGGCGAGGGCAGGATGAATTTCGGCACGTGAAAGGCGTCGACCAGCAACTGCCACAGCACGATCACGGCGAGATGCACGATCAGGATGATCGCAAACGTCCGGGCCGGGCGCATGCCGTCTGTGAGCAAGGTGGTCTCCCCTGTCGCGCCTCGCCGCCGGGGGGCGAGGGCGGGCGTAATCTATCGCGTCATCTCGGATTTTTCAACCAGATGGTTGATTAGGCCGGACTGCTTCCATTGTCATTCCGGGATGGTGCGTTAGCACCAGACCCGGAATCTCGAGATTCCGGGCTCGATGCTTCGCATCGCCCCGGAATGACGCTGTCAAACTCCGCCCATCACGGCCTCAGCGCCTGCATCACCAGATCGACCACGTGCTTGCGGCGGGCGCGCCGGGCGGCGGCGCTGGACAGGTCCTTGCCGAAGATCGCCGACAGCGTCGGCGTATTGGAGAAGAAGAAATAGCTCAGGCCCGCGATCGAGATATAGAGATGCACGGGATCGACCCCTTTGCGAAAAATTCCCTCGCGCACGCCCTGCTTCAGGATCTTCGAGACTATGCTGACCAGCGGCGAGTGCATGTCGCCGATCCGCAGCGAGGCGCGGACGTGCCGGGCGCCGTTGCGGTTCTCGTCGTTGAGCAGCACGATGAAGTCCGGATGCAGCGCGAGGTGGTCGAAGGAGCTTTCGATCAGCTTGCGGATGGCCTTTTCGGGCGGCAAGCCCTCGAGGTTGAGCTCGCGCTCCTGGGCGCGGATTTCCTCATAGACCCATTCGAGCACCGCCAAATAGAGCGCGTCCTTGTCGCCGAAATAGTGATAGACCAGCTGCTTGTTGACGCCGGCCCGCGCCGCGATCTCGTCGACCCGGGCGCCGGCAAGGCCGCTTTCGGCGAATTCGCGCCGCGCCGCGGTCAGGAGTTTCTGCCGCGTGGCGGCGGGGTTACGGCGCTGCGGCTTTGCGCCTTTTGGTCGTTGTTGGAGTGATCGTTGTTTGGGCATTTCCAACCAGACAGTTGACAATTCGGTCCGTCCCTTGTTGCATTGGTAGACCGGCGAAGCTGCCACGACAAGGCCGCGAGGCCGGAGGCCGGAAAGCGACCCACCGCGAGATCGAGGAGAGGTGCCATGAAGCGTTTCGCGATTGCAGGACTGGCGCTCGCGCTGCTGGCGCCCGCCGTTCCCGCCAGCGCCGGCGAAGCCGTCAATTTGATCCTGAACTGGACGCCGACCGCCGATCACTCGCCGTTCTATTACGCCAAGGCGCAGGGCTGGTACGAGAAGGCCGGCATCGATCTCACCATCGAGACCGGCAAGGGCTCCGGCGTCTCGGCGCTGAAGGTGGGCTCGGGCGGCTCGCCGTTCGGCATCGCCGATCTCGCGACCATGCTGGTGGCGCGCAGCAAGGGCGCCGACGACGTGGCGCTGATGAGCATCTACGCCAACACCGGCCAGACCTTCTACTGGCTGAAAAGCTACGGCGTGAACGGGGTGAAGGATTTTCCGACCCACAAGATCGGCAATCCCCCGGGCGATGCCTCGCGCGTGATGTGGCCAGCCTTCGCCAAGGCGGCGGGGATCGCGCCCGACTCGGTGAATTTCGTCAATGTCGGACCGACCGCGAAGATCGCGGCGTTGAAGAGCCATACCGTCGACATCATCAGCGATTTCTACAACGAGCACGATCTGAAGGCGATCGAGTTCGGCAGCGACCTCGGCTACGTGAACTGGAAGGACATCGGGCTCAACCCTTACGGCAATTCGCTGATCGTCAACGGCGCCTACCTGCAGAAGAACCCGAAGCTGGTCGAGGAATTCGTCCGCGTCAGCCAGAAGGCCTATGCCGCCTGCGTCGCCGACGTCGCGCCGTGCCTGAAGGCGCTGCTCGATCAGGTCTCGGGTCACGACAAGGAAAACCAGCAACGCCAGTGGGAGCGCATCAAGTTCCTGATGACCGACCAGTTCACCACCACCAAGGCGCTCGGCTGGATCGACGACGCGCGCATGAAAAAGGACTACGAGCTGGTGCAGACCTATCTCGGCATGGAAAAGCCGTTCAACGTCGAGGACGCGTTCACGACGAAGATGCTGGATACGTCGGTGAAGATGGACGCGAGCAAGGTCAAGAAGTGACGCCAAGCCGTCATTCCGGGGCGCGCGTTAGCGCGAACTACGATGTGCAATTG
>JBAUUA010000228.1:0-1502 GCA_049582465.1 Bradyrhizobium sp.
TTCGGCCTGGGAGCCATGAAGTCCCAGAAGCGAACTTCGATGCCGATCGTCCTGACTGCGCGGCTGATCGGGATAGTAGCCTTTTAGGCGACTCGAGCGCGAAGTCGGCCACAGACTAAGTTGAAGCGGATCAAGCGAGACGCCCCAGAACACGCGCCACTTGGACAGCGGACCAGGTACCTGACCGCGCGCCGTGGGAATGCCCCGGCTGTTGAGACCTAGCGCTTTGGGTTGAACAGAAGCCCTGCCGCGCTCTCCCAGGGCAGGACGCGGCGGGCATACTTTGCTTCCGTTTGCGGCGGCTCGCGCCCATCCATCGCGACGATCGCCGCGTGGATGATGCGGGGGTTCTCGCCCGCGGCTTCGTTGAGCCAAACGATCATCCTGCCGTTGTTGAGATGTTGATAGGCCCACTCTGCATCGTCGACAGCGTTCTTCCGATCGTAGTAGCCGGGGGTGAGGTATTCCCGGAGCCAGCCGAGCCACTGACTCTTGAAGCTGGCGTGACCTGCCGGTAGGGGAAACTCGTCGGATTGCGGCGTCTGTTGCCGCAACCGCTCAATGGCGGCGATGAACTCCGCGATGGTGTGGCTGGGTTTGGCTTGATCCGGCATCAGAGGCGCTCCAGCACGCGCTTTACGGTGACGGCGTGCCACTGTCCGCCCGCCGGCGTCGGGATCTTCCTGGCATTCAGCTCGACAGCCATCTGCCGGTGCGACATGCCGGCGAGCTCGGCGAACACCGGCCGCAGCTGTTCGGCCCGTTGCAGCGCCTCTTGCCGGTTGGCAATGCCCTTCGCGTTTAGGCCGCCCAGCTTGACGCCCTGCGCTTTCTTTGCGGCCAGGGCGTCCCTGGTGCGCTGAGAGATCAGTCGACGCTCTTTCTCGGCGAGGGCTGCATAGAGGTGCAGCATGAACGGATCGGCATCGGAGCCCAGCTCTGCCACGATGAACGGCGTTTTGTGCGACATGAGACCGCTGATGAAATGGACGTCGCGGCTGAGCCGATCGAGCTTGGCAACAATGATCGGCGCCTTGTGCTGGCGCGCGGCCTTGAGCGCGGCCGAGAGCTGCGGCCTGCGATCCAGCGCATCGGAGCCTTTGCCGGTTTCTACCTCTTGGAACGTTTCGACCAGCTGATAGCCCTCAGCCTCAGCGAACCGCGCGAGAGCGGCTTGCTGTGCCTCGAGGCCCAAGCCGGACCGGCCCTGTTGCGCGGTCGAAACTCTGGTGTAGGCGATGGCGGCTTTCATGGGAGATGCCCTCAACCGAAACATGGCGACGAACGTTGGCATGTTACGTCGTGGGTGTAACACGTCAATAGCCATGTTACGACGGGCGTCGGCTCCGCCCAGCGCCGCCCTGGGGAGTCAACCAGGCGAGGCCGCGCAGGTCCCGCCGGGACAACGATCGAGACCCGCCGAGCAAATCCGAGTCAGGAATGCCGTTCCCGGAACAAGCGTGGCCGTCGCAGGTTGAGCCGATACCGGATGAGGGCCACTC
>JBAUUA010000229.1:0-4645 GCA_049582465.1 Bradyrhizobium sp.
GCAATCAGGATGGCGATCAAACGGAGCATGCGGCGAACCCTTATGGCAGCCCGGCTGCTTTACGCGCGTCGCCGGTCAGTTCCAGGATATGCAGGCCGGTATTGGCGCGATCGACGATGTAGACATAGCCGCGATCGTCGGTTTCGACATTGTTGGTCTGGATCGCCACTCTACAACGGTCCTTGCCGTCGACGGTGACGCAGCGCTTGTCGGTCGCAGCCGTGATCGACGGGATGAAGTAGCCGACTTCCCTGGGGTGATAGGGATCGCGGATGTCGAGCGCGCGGACGCCGGCATTGAAGAAGGCGATGAAGGCCATCTTCTTGTAATAGACCGGCGCCATGCTCTCGTTGGAGGAGTGCGAGCCGAACCGCCCTCCCCGCTCGCAGAACGAGCCGCCGGCCTCGGGGACCGTGTAGCTCGAAATCATCATCGGGCGGTTTTCGACCGTGACGTCGGCGAACCACACCATCTGCCGCGGCTCGGCGCATTCGTTCTGGATCGCCTCGTCGACGATCATCACGATGTCGCGGCTCTGGCCGTCCTTGTCGCGGGAGAATTCGGCGATCGGCATTTTCAGCATCGGAAAGGTGGTGTGGGCGCCGTTGAAGGCGGACATCGCAAGCCTCGAGATTTCCGGATAGCGCAGATTGTCCGGCGTCGGCTCCTTCGGCCCGTTGATGAGCTTGTCGCGATCGACGATCTGCAGCATGCCGCCCTTGTCGGTGCCATAGCCGAAATAGACCCGGTTGCCCTGCGGCCCGGTCGAGATCGGCCCGTGCAGTTCGGTCGGCACCGCGCCGGTCGAGCCCGGCTCCTGGCCGGGCAGCCCAAAGTCGCGGATCTTTATCGGATGCGCGGGGTCTCCGAGGTCGTAGACCTGTGTCATGCGGCGGGTGCGCCAGTCGGGCGCGCCCGAAACCAGGAAGGCGATGCCGGTGTCGCATTCCCACCAGCTCTTGTGGGTGTCCTTCAGGCCGGCGAGCCGGGTGATCAGCACGGGGTTGGCGGGGTCGGCGACGTTCCAGATCTCATGGGCTTCGCTGCCGAAGGTGCGCAGCATGTAGACCGCGTTCGGATCGCCTTTGGGCAGCGTCTTGCCGTCGCAGATGCGCACCATCTGCGCCCCGCCGCCCTCGTACTTGCCTTCCTGTCCGGGAATGTGATGCAGATATTTCGGATGCGCGGGATCGGTGACGTCCACGATCGAGGTGCCGTTCGGCTCGGCCTTTCCGGTCAGCGGGTTGACCGGGTCGGGAACCGCGTCGGTGCCGCCGTGATGACCGATATAGGCGATCCAGCGGTCGCCCTGGTGATGAATGGTCGGCTGATAGGCGCTGCGCGCCTGCAAATCGCTGGTTCCGACCAGCCGCATGTTGGAGGCTTCCGGCGGCGCGCCGATGACCTGTTGTTGCGCAGAAGCGGCGCTGCAGGACGCGATGAAAGTGACGCAGAGGATTGTGGCGAGTTTGACGTGACCGCTCATGCTTTTCCACCCGGGGCTGTCGAGGCCAATCTGTGTTGGCTGATTTTAATGGCGACATCATAGCCAAGCGGGGCGCGATTGCACCAAGCTTCGCCGGTGCGCTGCCATGCAGCGTGGACCAAGCGAGAATTGAGCGAATATTCCTGAAGCATACATGCGTTCGCCGCAAACAGACGCTATTGTTTCTGGTTCGACGCCCGCACATGTCGATCGAGGAAATCGAAGGCTCGCTCGACAGACTCCGCGGTTACTTTGGGATTTGACCGGTACTCGACATGCCGGCCGTTCGCGGCGGTCTTGGCGAAGCTGATTCCCATGTCCCAGGCATGTGTCGCGTTCTTGTAGACCACCGTCTCGACTGGCGCTCCCCTGTCCTTCTGCACCTGGAGCCGGGAGATGCAATCTTGCGGTGGTCCCTCGGTATCGAGGTCGCCCATTTGCACCAGAAGCGGCACCGTGATCTTTTCCTCGGGGACGAAATTCACGTCTACCGGAGCGCGACCTGGCATCCGGAGGTTGCCAAGAAAGCAGACCGGGTAATTTGCCACGATTGCCCGGAAGGCAGGCTGGCCCTGTGGCGTCTCGTAAAGACTTGCCGACACCCCCAAAGCGGCCATTGCTCCCTGCGACAGGCCCAATAGCCCGATCCGGTCGGGATCGACAAAGGGCTGTTTTCGCAGGTGCGCAGCTGCATCGAAGGCGTCCTTGCGCAAGCGCCACAAACTGACTTTGCTCGGCGGCTGGCAGTTCTCTCCCGGGGCTATCACGCCGCGTGGCGTCAAAGGGTCGACCACCAACACTGCATACCCGCGCTGGAGCGCAGCCTTCGCCCACACGTCGAAGACGTGGGGCCGCAAGTGCCCCCCACAGGTCGGAAGCATGACAAGGGCCGGAAATGGACCGGACCCTTGAGGCTTGAACATCTTGCTTGCCTTGGCGGCGCCGAACGGCTCCGGCGAGGCAGGAAAACTCAAATCATCATTGACGCCTGTGGCAGCGTACGCTCCGACCGGTACGGACGCCGATTGAACGAGCAATAACAGCAGCCCGACGCATTTCACGGCAATACGCATTTTGAGCCCCTATCAACTTTGCGGACGGTCGCACTCGGATGCCGCCCTTGATCCGTCAGATCGTACCCATGATCCGATGACTTTGAAAATTGCTTGCAGGCCCCTGGTCTGAAAGCGATGCGCGCCGCCGGCCAAAGGACCGACGGCGAAAGCTTCCCTTGACATGCAACCATTTGGTTACATATTATGTCCGCCATGGACGACGTCTTCAAAGCACTGGCCGATGCTTCGCGACGGTCGCTGCTGGACAGGCTTCACGCCAAAAACGGCCAGACCCTGAACGAACTCTGCGACGGCCTCGCCATGACGCGGCAGGCGGTGACGAAACACCTCGTCATTCTGGAGGAAGCCAACCTCGTCACCACGCTGAGGCACGGCCGCGAGAAGCTGCACTACCTCAATCCGGTGCCGATCCACCAGATCGGCGAGCGGTGGATCAAGAAATTCGAGCGCGGGAAACTGACCGCGCTCAGCGAGTTGAAGAGGCAACTGGAGAAGCGCGATGAGTAAACCGGAATTCGTCTACACGACCTATATCGAGACCACGCCGGAAAAACTGTGGCAGGCCCTGACCGACGGCGATTTCACCGAACGCTACTGGTTCGGCCATCGCGTTACCTCGGACTGGAAGGCAGGATCGTCCTATCGTTTCGCCAGTCAGGGCGTACCAAACATCGAAGGCAAGGTCCTCGTGTCCGATCCGCCGCGACAGCTCTCCTATTCCTGGGATTCCTGTTCCCCGGAAGCCCAGCGCGAGCGCACCTCTCGCGTCACCTTCGACCTGGAGCCTCGCGGCAAGATCGTCAGGCTGACCGTGACGCATGATGAACTCGACGAGCGCGGCGTGACCTTGCGCAACATTTCCGGCGGCTGGCCGATGGTGCTGGCGAGCCTGAAGAGCCTGCTCGAGACCGGGCACGGCCTCGATATCGAAAAGCCCGCCGTGACGGAGAAGGAGGCGGTCCGTGCCTAGGCCCGAATTCGTCTACGTCACCTATATCGAGACCACGCAGGAAAAGCTGTGGCAGGCGCTGACCTCGAGCGAATTCTCGAAGCGCTACTGGTTCAACACCGAGCTGCAATCCGACTTCAAGGTGGGCTCGCCATTCGCGCTGGTCACGGACGGCACCATCACCGATGTCGGGGAAATCCTGGAGGCCGATCCGCCGCGGCGGCTGTCCTACACGTTCCATCATGTGCTCATTGAGGCCGCACGCAAGGAGCCGCCGACCAAGGTGGTGTTCACGCTGGAGAAGCACGGCAATCTGGTGAAGCTGACGCTGACCCACGAGAACTTCGCCACGGGCAGTCCGCTTCTGGACGGCATCTCCAAGGGATGGCCGGCCATCCTGGCCAGCCTCAAGAGCCTCATGGAAACCGGCACCGCGCTGGCGATCCCGCTCGCCGCACTCAACATCGAGGGCATGGAATGAACATCGACAAGTTCAAGCCGATGACCGTCTACACCATCTACATCGCCTCGACGCCGGAAAAGGTGTGGGAGGCGCTGACATCGGCCGAATTTTCCCGGAAATACTTTTTCGGAAATTCCGTCGAGGTCGAGCTCAGGGTCGGCGGGGCCTACATCCAGCGCACGCCGGATGGCGCGCTGCATATCTCCGGCGAGGTGATCGAGTGCGATCCGCCGCACAAGCTCACCGTCACCTTCAACGTCAACTGGCCCGCGCTGATCGAAAAGCTCGGGCCGACGCTCGTCACCTACGAGATCGAGCCCGCCGGCGACGCCGTCCGGCTCACCATGACCGAGTCGCACGACCGGCCGCTCAGCGACGATATTCTGTCCGGCGGCCGGCAGGGCTGGCCCGCGATCCTGTCGAGCCTGAAGAGCGTGCTGGAGACCGGAAAACCGCTGGCCATCAAGATGGCGCCGCCGCAGCGGATGGTGGCGGCACTGAAGGAGTTGGGCATCGCGACGCCGTAACCCTTCTTGTCGTCCCGGCGAACGCCGGGACCCATGCGCCGTGACGGTCATAAGGAAAGGCAGTGCTCGTTGCCTTTCCTTACCCGCACGTCGCAACAACGAACATTTGTGGTTATGGGTCCCCGCGTTCGCGGGGACGACAGC
>JBAUUA010000230.1:0-2173 GCA_049582465.1 Bradyrhizobium sp.
GGATGCGTCATCGCAAAATCGATCGCCGGATAGACCAGCACTTGTCCCGCGATTGCGGGCCCGTTGCCGTCACGCGCGGCAATGGCGACGACGGCGGCGAGGTTGCCGCCGGCGCTGTCGCCGCCGACCGACAGGCGCGCGGTGTCGATGCCGAGCTTGCCCGCATGGTCCGCGATCCACTTCGTGGCGGCGATGGCGTCGTCGACGGCGGCGGGGAATTTGTGCTCGGGCGCGAGCCGGTAGTCGACCGAGATGACGATGAGCCGGCCTTCGTCGGCGAGTTTCCGGCACACCACGTCATGGGAATCGAGATCGCCAATCACCCAGCCGCCGCCGTGAAAGAACACCAGGCAGGGCGCGAGGCCAGCTGTCAGCCTCGGCGCTTTCGGCGTGTAGACGCGCGCCGGAATCGAGCCGTGCGGGGAAGGAATCGAAAGCCGCTCGACGGATTTCAGTTCGGGCGGCTCGGGATTGGTGACGGGGCGGCCGGCCAGATAGAATTCGCGGGCCTCCTTCGGCGTCAGCGTCTCGTAAGGCGGGCGTCCGGCTTCCTGAAAGGCCTTGAAGACGGCGGCGGCATCGGGGTCGAGAGTCACGGGCATGATGGGAAAAACCTTCTGATATTTGAACTTGTCATTCCGGGGCGATGCGAAGCATCGAACTACGATGTGCAATTGCACATCGGAGAATCTCGAGATTCCGGGTCTGGTCCTTCGGACCATCCCGGAATGACGAAGCGTCAGCCCGCCGTCCTCGCGCCGTCGACGGTATAGGCCGAGCCAGAGACATAGCTGGCGTCGTCGGAAGCGAGGAAGGCCACGATCGAGGCGACCTCGGACGCCTGGCCGAGCCGGCGCGCCGGGATCCGTTCCGCCACCTTTTCGTTCGGTACCGGCGCGTTGCCGGGATTGCGTCCCTGGATGATCGAGCTCAGCATGCGGCTGTCGATCAGGCCGGGGCAGACGCAGTTCACGCGCACGCCGGTGCCCGCGCATTCCAGCGCGGCGCTCTTGGTAAGCCCGATCACCGCATGCTTGCTGGCGCTATAGACCGCGATGTCGGGCGAGCCGATCAGTCCCGCGATCGAAGCGGTGTTGATGATGGAGCCCTTGTTCTGCTTCAGCATCACCGGCAGCACGTGCTTCAACCCCAGGAACACGCCGACCACGTTGACCTCGAGGACACGGCGAAACGCTTCGAGCGGATATTTGGTGATCGGGGCGATGTCGCCCTCGATGCCGGCATTGTTGTAGAAGAAGTCGATGGTGCCGAATTTGTCGATGGCGGCGCGGACGTAGTCGGCGACCTCGTCCTCGCGGGTGACATCGGCCGCGATCGGCAGCGCCTGGGCCGAATTAGGTAGCTCCCTGATCGCGGTTTTGAGGTCGTGTTCCCTGCGGTCGACGGCGACGATGCGCGCGCCGCGTTCGGCGAGCAGCCGAAGGGTCGCGGTTCCGATGACGCCGGCCGCGCCGGTAACGACGGCGACCCTGCCATCCAGACGAATTCGATCGGGCATGGGGTTTTTCGTTTCCTTCTGGCTCATCCGGTTGTCCCGGATTTTGCGGGGCTCGGCGGGGGGCGCGCGAACCTTGATGGGGACCGACTATTTCATCTGGAACGCGGGCTGACCAGTGCTCCGGGGAGGGCAAAAGCCGCCCTTTCCCCGCCGTATTCGCCGTGTTAACCGGGTCTCCTGCGAGCGGCGGATAAGTCTGTACTATGTCGCGAGCCCGATTCGCCTTTTAAAGCCGCGAGATGCTTCGAACCATTACGCTAGCCGGTTTTGCGGCCTTCCTGGCCGCCACCACGATCTCGCTTGCGCCGCCGGCGCGCGCGCAGATCGGCAATATCTTTTCCGATCCGTCGCCGCGCCCGCCCGGCAATATTCCGCGCGGCAGCCAGCAGCAGCCGTCGCCCGACGACGAGGAGGAAGTGCCGGAATTGCCGCAAGGCCGGGTGTTGCCGGCGCCCAACCGTCCGCTGCCGGGACAGAATGTTCCGCCGCCCGGATCGGTGCAGTCGCAGCCGCTGGCGCCGCCGCCCGGCACGACCGTCGTTCCGCAGAACGTTCAGCCGGGCATTGCGGTGGCGCCGCCGCAGCCGGGCCAGGGCGTCGCGGTCGCCCCTCCCGGCGCCAATCCGCTGCCGGGACTGGCGCCCGGCCAGAAGC
>JBAUUA010000231.1:0-5384 GCA_049582465.1 Bradyrhizobium sp.
CTGGCATTTCGTCGACGTGGTCTGGCTGTTCCTGTTCGTCTGCATCTATGTCTGGGGCCACGGCGCCGAAACCATGGCGCACGGCGCGCACTGAGCCACACCACTGTGCTACAAGGGGGCGGCCTCACGGGCCGCCCTTTTTGTTTCGCGAAACGCAAAGGCTTTGTCATGCCGGACCAGCCGATCCCCACGGTGACCCAGAGCGCGCTGCGCGGGCTTGCCTGCCGATGTCCGCGCTGCGGCAAGGGCAAGCTCTATGCGGGCTTCCTCAATTTGCGGCCGGCTTGCGAGTCCTGCGGGCTCGATTACACCTTCATCGACACCGGCGACGGCCCCGCGATCTTCATCATCATGCTGGCCGGCGCCGTCGTCGTCACCTGCGCGCTGATCGTCGAGGTGAAATACCAGCCGCCGTTCTGGGTGCACGCCGCGCTCTGGCTGCCCTTGATCCTTGCCACCACGCTGTTGCCGCTGCGTTCGATGAAGTCGCTTCTGATCGCGCTGCAATTCCATCACAAGGCGGCGCCCGGCCGGCTGATCGACCGCGAGCCGAAATGATCGCGACAACGGGTCGAAGGCGCGGTGGCGCCGGCTTTGGCGTCTTTACGCTGGCGATGGTGGTGGTATTTGTCGGTCTCGGGGTCTGGCAGTTGCAGCGCCGGGTCGAGAAGCATGCGCTGATCGCGGCGCTGACCGAGCGGCTTGCAGCTGCGCCCGGCCCGCTTCCGTCGGCCGCGCAGTGGAGCGCGCTGAATCCTTCCCGGGATGAATTCCGCCGCGTGCGCTTCGCCGCGACCTATGCATCCGGTCCCGACGCCATGGTCTACAGTTCGGGCTCGGCGGTGCGCGACGATGTTTCCGGCCCCGGCACCTGGGCCTTCCTGCCGGCGCGGCTTTCGACCGGCGAGACCGTCGTGATCAACACCGGCTTCGTGCAGAACACGATGCAGGATCGCGACCAGGAAGACCGTGCGGTCAAGCCGCTCGTCACCAGCGTCCCCGTGACGCTGACCGGCTATCTCCGCTTTCCCGAAACGGCAGGCATGCTGACGCCGGCGGAAAACGTGACAAAGCGGCTGTGGTTCACGCGCGATCATCTTGCGATGGCGCATGCGCTCGGCTGGGGCGCGGTCGCGCCATTCTATGTCGATCTGGAGCAGCCGGTGCCGGCGAACGGCATCCCGAAACCGGGCCCGCTCGAGGTGCATCTGAAGGACGATCACATGCAATACGCCATCACCTGGTTCGCGCTTGCCGGCGCGGTCGTGATCGCGTTCGCGGTCTGGCTGCGCGCGCATAGACGCGCGGCGGCTTCCCGGGATTAGGACGCCAGGCGTAACGTTTCGAACTGGACAGGACAGGAGAGGGTGATGCCGAGCACCGTGATCGATTCGCTGATTTTCCGCGACATGTTCGGCACCGCAGCGATGCGGGCGGTGTTCTCGGACGAGGCTTTGGTCGGCCGCTATCTCGAGGTCGAAGTGGCGCTGGCGCAAGCCGAGGCCGCCACGAAGGTGATCCCTGAGGAAGCAGCAGTCGCCATCGCCACGGCGGCCAAGACCATGCGGATCGATTTCGACCGGCTGCGGCACGAGACCGAGATCACCGGCTATCCGATCATCGCGATCGTGCATCAGCTGGCCGAGGCCGCCGGCGCCGCGGGCGGCTACGTCCATTGGGGCGCCACGACCCAGGACATCATGGACAGCGCGACCGTGCTGCAGATCCGCGCGGCGCTCGATCTCGTCGCGGCCGATCTCGCCGAATTGCGCGATATCCTGGCCGGGCTTGCCCTGAAGTATCGCGACACGCCGATGGCGGGCCGCACCCATCTGCAGCAGGCGCTGCCGATCACCTTCGGCTACAAGGCCGCGGTGTGGCTGTCGATGATCCAGCGCCACATCGAGCGGCTGGAGCAGATGCGACCGCGGGTGCTGCTCGGTCAATTCGCCGGTGCCGCCGGGACGCTCGCCTCCCTCGGGGCCGATGGCCTGAAGGTGCAGGCCGCGCTGTGCGACCTGCTTGGGCTGGCTCGTCCGTCCGCGACGTGGCATGTGGCCCGCGACGGGCTTGCCGAAGTGGTTTCCTTCCTGGGCCTGGTCACCGGCAGCCTCGGCAAGATCGCGACCGATGTCGTGATCATGATGGCAACCGAGTTCGCCGAGGTGGCGGAGCCCTTCGTGAAGGGCCGCGGCGCCTCCTCGACCATGCCGCAGAAGCGCAACCCGATCTCCTCCGAACTGATGCTCGCCGCGGCCAAGGCGGTCCGGCAGCATGTCGCGCTGATGCTGGACGGCATGGTGCAGGATCTCGAACGCGCCACCGGGCCGTGGCATGCCGAGTGGATCGCCATTCCCGAGAGCTTCATCCTGACCGGCGGCGCGCTGGCGCAGGCCAAATTCATGCTCGGCGGTCTGATCGTCGACGACAAGCGCATGCGCGACAATCTTGCGATCAGCGGCGGTCTCATCGTCGCCGAAGCCGTGATGATGGCGGCGGCGCCGAAGCTCGGCCGCCAGCGCGCCCATGACGTGGTCTACGACGCCTGCCGCAGCGCCGTGACCGGCAAGCGGCCACTCGCCGACGTGCTGGCCGGGATGCCTGAGATCGTCGATGCGCTCGGCAGCACGGAGGCCATCCGCCATCATTGCGATCCCGCGAACTATCTGGGCCTCGCGCCCGAGATGGTCGATCACATGTTGAGCCACGTCGCCGGCGAGGCAGCCGGCCGGGCTTGATGACCCGCGGTTTCGCGCCGTTGAACCTCGACCGGGGCAACGGCGACCCAAGCGGGAGGCGGTTTCGTCTCCTCGCCGCAATGAGAGAGCGTCCCGCCTTGCATCTCAGCAGAATCTTTCCCGCGGCGCTGGCAATTGCCGCCTTCTGCCTTGGCGCGAACGTCGCCGCGGCGGAAGCGCCGGCGCCCGGCTGTTATGAGCGTATCTACGACCCAGGCCATCTTGCCGCGCATCCGGGACAGTTGGTGGTTCGGGCCACGGTTCTCGTCAAGCCGCTCGATCCCAGCGAGGCAAAGGCGTTCGGTCCCGCCTTCACCGCCGACGCCCATCTGAAGATGTGGGTGAAGGGACAAAAGCCGAGCTTCGATTCCTTCGGCGCGTGCCGGCCGGCCGATGGCGGGCTCGCTTGCGAGGGTTCGCTCTCGACCGCCGAAGCCGACGAATGCAAGAGCAAGAATGACGGCGTCCATCGCGATTGCCGCATCGGCACGGCGACCACGGGAGCCTTCGGCGTCGCCGTGAAAGCCGACGGCCTGATGGTGACGATCCTGCGCCGGCTGGAACTCGTTCCCGAGCCCTATGACGGCGGGCCTTTTCTGTATCTGAGCCCCGGCAACGCCGAAAACCACGCCTTCGCGCTCAAGCCAGCGCCCGTCTCATCCTGCAAGTAAGGAGTGCCGCACATGCTCAGGGCTACCACGATCCTTGTCGTCCTGTTGTCGGCGAGCGCGGCCTTCGCCGAGATGAGGCCGATGCCGGAGGATGGCCGGTTCTGTCCAAGCTGGGCCGAGGCGCACGAACGCACGCTGGCGAGCCTCAACAATGGCCGCCCGCCGTACAAGGTCAGATGGAAGGGCTGCATCTCTCTCAAGAAGGGCGAAAAGGTCGATGTCGTCAATGTCGACGACATCGATGGCTCCAACGAGATCATCTACAAGGGCCGGCACTGGTTTTCGGTCGGCGGCCCGTTCTGATCCGGGAAAAGGCCATCCGGCGCGGGCTGCTCTCAACCGCCAACCGGGGGCTCAGCACTTCCATCGCTTGGGCAGAACCACCGCGAACGGCACGGTTTCAAGCTCGCGGCCTTCACTGTCAGCAATGACAAATGCTTCGGGGGGCGCGTCGTTTCCGGACCTTATGGCATCTGCCAGAATCTGACGGGCGGAGGCCAGGGCTTCCTCCCGCGCCGCAGCAGGGTCTGGCAGGTCCGATCCCTCTTGATCGATGACGATCTGGTCGCCCTGGCGAATATGGAAGTAGAACCGACTCATTGCGGCCTCCCCACTGTTCGCCACAAGCTACACGATTTGTACCCGGTTCGTCCGTCCGGTGCCTGACAATGGGAGCCTTGCTGCGAGCACCCGGTCAGGCAAGGCGGATTTGGCCTGTGTTACAAAGTGAACAGACGGCGCCTGGCAGCTTGCCCTTAAATGTCCGCATTGCGCCTAGTAAGCCGATACTTGCGATCCGCCCGGCCCATCAGCCGGGCTTTTCGTTGCGCGGTGCCGCTGTGGAGTCATTACGCCTCAGTTCCCGGCGCTTCGGGCTTCAGATAGACGATCAGGCAACAGCAGCACATGCCAAGTCCCGCAAGCGGATATTTCAAAGCGACGATCGCGGCCGCCGCGAAAATGCCTAGCGTGGCGATCGACCGGAAGCGCATGATCTTGCGCTCTTTCGGCGAGACCTCCTTGACTGACTCTCGCCCGATGAGTTCCCAGATCAGCGCGATGTAAGTCGCGTTGACGAGGAAGAAGACCGCGGCATAGAACGCGACCGGCTGCGGCGCCAGCCTGCTCACCGCCATCCAGGCCGTGGAGAGCGGAAGCAGCGAGACCGAAAACAGATGCGCGAAATTGAACCACATCAGGCGAGGGGTGGCCTCGGTGGCGTAGCGCAGGAGATGGTGGTGATTGGCCCAGACGATGGCGATGAAGAGATAACTGACCGCATAGCTGAGCCAGCTCGGCCATAGCGACAACAGCGCCCTGAACGTGGGAAGTTCCGGCGGGCGCAGCTCCAGCACCAGCACCGTGATCAGGACGGCGAACACGCCGTCGGAGAACGCGCTCAGGCGTTCCGGGGTCCTTCTCACGCGTGTCACGGCCGTCACTCCCTTGTCGCACGCAGAGAGCGCCGTTGCGCAAGGATCACTTCAGGAAATCGCGGATGCTTTCGGCGATCTCGCTTGCATGGGTTTCGAGCGCGAAGTGGCCGGTGTCGAACAAGCGGACCACCGCGCGCGGGATGTCCCGCTTGAACGCCTCGGCGCCGGCCGGCACGAAGAACGGATCGTTCTTGCCCCACGCCGCCAGCAGCGGCGGCTTGTGGGTGCGGAAGTAATCCTGGAATGACGGGTAGAGCGCGACGTTACTCTTGTAGTCGCCGAACAGGTCGAGCTGCACGTCATCCGCGCCAGGTCGGGCCAGATAGTAGTTGTCGAGGTTCTGGCCATCCGGTGATACCATCGTCGGGTCGGGCACGCCGTGGGTGTACTGCCAGCGGGTCGTCTCCGGCGCGAGAAAGGCGCGCAGCGCCTTTCGGTTCTCCGGCGACGGGTCCTGCCAGTAGGCCTTGATCGGAGTCCAGCCGTCGCTGAGGCCTTCCTCATAGGCGTTGCCGTTCTGCGTGATGATGGCGGTGATC
>JBAUUA010000232.1:0-4534 GCA_049582465.1 Bradyrhizobium sp.
GCACAATCCTCTTTGGGTGAAAGCCGGTTTTCGAAATCTCGTGCGGCTTGATCTGTCTCTAGTTGTTCTTCAACGGCTTGGCCGCGACGATGTCGTCGGCCTTGACCCATCCGGGGGTGCCGACGGCGAAACGGGTCTTGGCGCGCGCGGCGAGTTCGCGCGCGGTCTTGTTGTCGCCGCGCAGGAAGGCGGCCTGCGCCGATGCGAGATCGGCCTCTGCGTAATCTCCCTTTCGGCCGTAGGCCATGGCGAGCTGCATATAGCCCAGCGGCGCCTCGGTCTCGCGTGCCACCGCTGCACGCAGAATCCCGATCGCTTCGTCAGTATAGGCCTTATTATCGGTCCCCACGAGCGCCTGCCCAAGTAACATCTCGATGAGCGGTGAATGGTTCGATAACGTCACGGCCTTCCTTAAAGGTCCGATCGCCTCGGCCGCCTTGCCGCCTTCCAGGAGCGCCTGGCCGCGCAATTCGTAGAAATAGGGGTTGTTGGGCTGCAGCTGGATCAGCCCGTCGATCTGGGCGAGCGCGGTGCGCAGATCGCCGTGCAGATAGGTCGAGATTGCATGCGCGTAGCGCGCGGGCAGGCTGTCGTTCGACAAGGGATAGCGCCGGTAGACGGTGTCCTGCCGCTCCATGAAGGCCGAGATCTTGGCCCGCACCATGTCGTGGCGCATCTGCAGGGCCGGGTCGTCCTTCTTGTCCCAATAGGGACTTGAGCGGGCCAGTTCTTCCAGCGCGGAGACGCGGTCGGCCGGCATCGGGTGCGACTGCAAATAGGGATCGGCGCCGTGGGAGGCGAACAGGCTGTCGTTGGTGAAGCGCTTGAAGGTGTCGTACATGCCCTTGGCGGACTGCCCGGTAGCGGCCAGGAATTTCACTCCGGCGCGGTCGGCGTTTTCTTCCTGCTGGCGCACATAGGAGATCAGGTTGCGGCGGATCATTTCCTGCGGTGCTGCGACCGCGGCGGCGCCGGCATTGGACAAACCGCCATTGCTGTTGCCGCTTCTGGCGCCCGCCACCATGGCGCCGGCGCCGAGCAGCATGGCGATGATCATCTGGGTCTGCGCCTGCGACATCTGCTCGCGCATCTTGGCGAGATGGCCGCCCGCCAAATGGCCGGTTTCGTGGGCCAGCACCCCGATCAGCTGGTTGGGGGTCTCTGACTGCATGATCGCGCCGTAATTCACGAAAATGCGGCGGCCGTCGGCGACGAAAGCGTTGAACGTGCTGTCGTGGATGATCACGACCTGGATGTTCTGCTTTTCCAGTCCCGCGGCGCGCAGGATCGGCCTCGTATAGTCGCGCAGCAACTGCTCGGCCTCGGTGTCGCGGATCACGCTCGGCGGCCTGTCCTGCGCGAAGGCGGCGGAGATCGGCGCGAACGCAAGCGCCGCGGCTGTCGCGACCGCGGTTAGTTTCGAGGCTTTCTGGCGTGACGCGAGGCGGAACAGCATGACGGTCTTTAAACGATTGGCGGCGGCCCGGATACGGGTTATGCCCTACCAATCCGTGGAATGCGGCTAGTCTGGGGCACAGGGCTATTAGCAGATATCGATGCTTGAAGCGACACTGAGAGACCGCGCGAGGAACCTGGTGACGGCGTCCGGGCGCAGCGATGTTCCGCCGTTCATGGTGATGGACGTAATGGCGGCGGCGGCGCGTATCGAGGCCGCCGGCGGCCACGTCATTCATATGGAAGTGGGCCAGCCCTGGGCGCCGGCCCCGAAAAGCGCAATAGCGGCGGCCCACGCCGCGCTCGATGGCGCGCGGATCGACTATACCTCCGCGCTCGGCATTCCCTCGCTGCGCGAACGGATCGCCCGGCACTACAGCGACACCTATGGCTGCGCGGTGGATTCGGCGCGAATCATTGTCACCACGGGATCATCGGGCGCGTTCATCCTGGCCTTTCTGGCGATGTTCGAACCGGGCGACCGGGTTGCGGTCACCGTGCCCGGCTATCCGCCGTATCGTCATATCCTCACCGCGCTCGGCTGCGAGCCGGTGCTGATCGAGACCTCCAGCGAAAACCGTCACGCGCTGACCGGCGAGGCCTTGCTCGCCGCCCATCGCAAGGCGCCGCTGAAGGGCGTGCTGGTCGGAAGTCCGGCCAACCCCACCGGCACCATGATGTCCAGGGAGGCGCTGACCGGCCTGATTCTGGCTGCCGAAAGCGCCGGCATCCGCTTCATTTCCGACGAGATCTACCACGGCCTCGACTATGCGTTTCCCGCGGTGACGGCGGCCGAGCTCTCCGCGGATGCCGTGGTGATCAATTCGTTCTCGAAATATTTCTGCATGACCGGCTGGCGGGTCGGCTGGATGGTGGTGCCGGAGGCGCTGGTGCGGCCGATCGAACGGCTGCAGCAGAATCTCGCGATTTCGGTGCCGACGCTGTCGCAGATCGCCGCGGAGGCGGCGTTCGAGGGCTGCGAAGAAATGGAAGCGGTGAAGCACGGCTACCAGGAGAACCGCCGCATCCTGATCGAGGGCCTGCCGCAGGCCGGCCTCGACAGGTTCCTGCCCGCCGACGGCGCATTTTACCTCTACGCCGACGTCTCGGCGTTCACCCCGGACAGTTTCGAATTTGCCAAGCAGATGCTGGAACAGGCCCATGTCGCGGCAACCCCGGGCATCGACTTCGATCCGATTCACGGCCACCAGTTCATCCGCTTTTCCTACGCGCGTTCGGCCTCGGACATGCGGGAGGCGGTTGCGCGTATCGCGCGCTGGCTCGGGCGCCGCGGATAAAATTACCGGCACCTTGAGCGGCGTCATTGACTTCGACGGACCAATTGATTTTGGCTATGGCGGACGGACAGCGGCCCGCGAAAACGCGGCTGGTGAGTTGTCGTCGGTGGGGAGGAACATCATGTCGGCAACGATAGTGACCGCGGCACCAACCCCTGCCGCAAAACCTTGGTACCGGGTGCTTTACGTTCAGGTGCTGTTCGGGATCGTGCTCGGCGTTATCGTCGGCTGGCTATGGCCCAATCTGGCGACCAACGACTGGATCAAGGCGCTGGGCGATGGCTTCATCAAGCTGATCAAGATGGTGATCGCACCGATCATCTTCTGCACGGTGGTATCAGGCATAGCGCATATCCAGGATGCCAAGAAAGTCGGTCGCATCGGCGTCAAGGCGCTGGTCTATTTTGAGATCGTCTCGACCTTCGCGCTTGTAATCGGGCTGCTCATCGGAAATCTGGCGCGTCCGGGCGCGGGCTTCGGTGGCGCGATGGCCAATGCGCAGGCGGTAGCAACCTACGCCAAGCAGGCCGAGTCCCAGAAGAGCGTCGATTTCTTCCTGCACATCATTCCCGATACGGTCGTCGGCGCCTTTGCGAATGGCGAGATTCTGCAGGTCCTGCTGTTTTCAATTCTCTTTGGCTTTGCCGTGATGAGCCTTGGCGAGCGCGGCAAGAACCTGCGCGTGTTTGTCGACGAGGCAGCGCACGGAGTTTTCGGCGTCATTTCCATCATCATGAAGGTCGCACCGATCGGCGCATTCGGAGCCATGGCCTTCACGATCGGCAAGTTCGGCACCGGCGCCATCCTGAATCTGATCGGCCTTATTGCAACGTTCTATCTCACGGCCGCGCTTTTCGTATTCGTGGTGCTGGGCACCATCGCGCGGATGGTCGGTTTTTCGATCTTCAAGTTCATTGCCTACATCAAGGACGAGTTGCTGATCGTCCTCGGCACCTCGTCTTCGGAGAGCGCGCTTCCATCCTTGATGGAAAAACTGGAACGGCTCGGCTGCTCCAAGTCAGTCGTGGGCCTCGTGGTGCCGACGGGATATTCGTTCAATCTCGACGGCACGAATATCTATATGACGCTCGCAACCCTGTTCATTGCGCAAGCCCTCGGTTTCGACCTTACCATCGGCCAGCAGATCACCATCCTGGTGGTCGCGATGCTGACCTCGAAGGGAGCGTCCGGCGTCACCGGCGCTGGGTTCATCACGCTTGCGGCGACGCTGGCCGTCGTCGATCCGCGTCTGGTACCCGGCATGGCCATCGTTCTTGGCATCGACAAGTTCATGAGCGAATGCCGCGCTCTCACGAACCTTTGCGGCAATGGCGTCGCGTGCGTCGTGGTCTCCGCGTGGGAGGGCGAACTCGATCGTGCCAAGCTGCAAGCCCGTCTCAACAAGGAAATCGACCCGTCGGACGTCGAGACGGCCATCACCACGGGTTAGTTGGCGGCGTCGAAGCAATAACGCGCAGTGAGATCGGAGAGTTGGTTATCGTATCGTCATCATCGGGAGCGGAAAATGGCTCTCCTAAAAAGAGAATTGTATCGTCGGGTGAGAGGCCCGGAGGTTACCCACGCGGATCGTTGCGTGCTTGTCTTCGACACCGACAAGAAAAGTCTATACGTCGAGCGCGAGGTCACGCATCTGGAAGCGAAGATTGGAGGTGCGGTCGAGTATCAGACAGACACGCTGGATATCTCGGATTACTTAAAGCAGGGCGGCCAAACCGCTGGCCATCGCGAGCTATGGCGCTTGCTAAGAACGATCTTTGACG
>JBAUUA010000233.1:0-1576 GCA_049582465.1 Bradyrhizobium sp.
CCCGAGAACTGCTCCACCGACCGCGTGACTGAAAGCCCGCCACGGGTGCGATATTCGTAGCTAGCCGGCAGGGAGAAAGCTGTCCTGTTCATGTGATCCTCTTACGAAACTTGCCGAGGGAACGCCACACAGGACAAACGAAAGGCCGCCGAACTGCGTTGGCGACCTCCGACGATTTGAGAAAATGCAATCGCACCGGCCACCTCTTTCAGGAGGTGCGCCACCACAGACGGGCATTGCGGACGACGGTGTTCATGGTCAACGTAAACACCATGCCCGGGCGGGACGTCAAGGGCGGGATCGCCGCGGCCGGGGCCGCCGGGTTAACGATTTCCGGCCATCTCTGGCTTTTGAAAGGCCGGGAAAATGCGTAGGATTCAGCCCAACACATAAAAAACCCGGAGGCGCGCGATGGCGGTAAGGGCATTGGGATATGCCGGGTTCGGCTCGACGGCGCTGGACGACTGGCGGCATTTCGGCACCGGCCTGGTCGGCCTGCAAGCGGTGGAGCGCGGCAACTCGCTGCTGGCATTCCGGATGGACGATCGCAAGCAGCGCATCGTCATCGACCGCTCGGCGCCGGAGGGTTCGCGCTTCTTCGGCTGGGAAATCACCGATGCGGCCGAGCTCGACGCGCTCGCCGCCCGGCTCGAAACTGCCGGGGTTGGGGTAACCGCCGAGCCGCAGACCTTGGCCGATACGAGGCACGTTGCCGCGCTGATTTCGTTTCGCGATCCCGCCGGCAATCGCCTGGAAGCGTTTTATGGCGCCGAGATCGCCGAGGAGCCGTTCAGCCCGGGCCGCTCGATCTCGGGTTTTCGCACCGGCCCGCTCGGCCTCGGGCACGCCGTGCTGACGGTGGAGAACATCGATCCGATGATGGCGTTCTATGTCGACCTGCTCGGCTTCGCCCTCAGCGACTACATTCTCAAGCCGTTCCGCGCCTATTTCTTCCACGTCAACGGGCGCCACCACAGCCTCGCGATGATCGAGACCGGCAAGAGCGGCATGCACCATTTGATGATGGAAATGTTCTCGCTCGACGATGTCGGCCAGGCCTACGACATCGCCCTGACCGAGCCGGATCGCGTCGGCGTCACGCTCGGCCGCCACACCAACGACTTCATGACCTCGTTCTACTGCAAGTCGCCGTCAGCCTTCATGATCGAATGCGGCTGGGGCGGCCGCGAGATCGATCCGGCGAACTGGCAAGCTGTCGAGATGCATGACGGCCCGAGCCTGTGGGGACATGAACGGGTCTGGCTCTCGCCCGCCGACCGCGAAGTGGCGCGCGAGATGCGGATGCGCGCCGCGGCGGAAGGCCGGCGCGCGCCGGTGCAGGTGATGGAGGGCAATTACAGGCTGATGCCGGGAACGTGCCCGTGGTGGGACGGGGTGAGCAAGGCTGGCGTCTAGCAACAAACTGTCGTCCCTGCGAAAGCAGGGACCCATAACCACAGGGCGTTGTTGTCAGGCAAAGCCGTCTGCCAGCTCGTACTGTTACCACTGCCGCGGCGCATGGGTCCCTGCTTTCGCAGGGACGACCACTCCGGTATCGGCGCGGACTATCTCACCC
>JBAUUA010000234.1:0-4626 GCA_049582465.1 Bradyrhizobium sp.
GCCTTAACCAGGGTTGAAACCGATATGTCCGCGCCGCTGAAAGCCATCGACGGCAACGCCGATTTGCCTGATCTGATGACCGAGCTTGCCACCCCCGCCCGCGCCGCCGCGCGGGTGCTGGCGCTCGCCTCCCCCGACCAGAAGAACGAGGCGCTGCGGGCGATGGAGCGCGCCATCCGCGCGAACGCGGCCGCGATCCTCGCCGCCAATGCCGAGGACGTCGCGGACGTACGCGCCACCGGCGCGAGTGCCGCCTTCATCGACCGGCTGACGCTGACGCAGGCCCGCATCGATGCGATGGCCGACGGCATCGCTACCGTGCGCGAAATTCCCGATCCGGTCGGCGTCGTGACCGAAAGCTGGCAGCGCCCGAACGGCATGGTGATCGAGCGGGTACGCGTGCCGCTCGGCGTCGTCGCCGTGATCTTTGAAAGCCGTCCCAACGTCGCCGCCGACGCCGGCGTGCTCTGCCTGAAATCCGGCAACGCCGTTATCCTGCGCGGCGGCTCCGACTCTTTCCGCTCCTGCCGCGCGATTCACGATTGCCTGGTGCAGGGCTTGCGCGAGGCCGGGCTGCCCGAGGCCTCGATCACGCTGGTGCCGACCCGCGACCGCGCCGCGGTGGGCCTGTTGCTGACCGGATTGAACGGCGGGGTCGACGTGATCGTGCCGCGCGGCGGCAAGAGCCTCGTCGCGCGCGTCGAAGCCGAAGCGCGCGTGCCCGTGTTCGCGCATCTGGAAGGCGTCAATCACGTCTATGTCGATCATGCCGCCAATCTCGACATGGCGAAGTCGATCGTGCTGAACGCCAAGATGCGCCGTCCCGGCGTCTGCGGCGCGGCCGAAACCTTGCTGGTCGATCGCGCCGGCGCGGCGACGACGCTGAAGCCGCTGGTCGAGATGCTGATCGACGCCGGCTGCGAAGTGCGCGGCGACGACGCCGTGCAGAAGACCGACCCGCGGGTGAAGCCGGCGACCGACGAAGATTGGGATACCGAATATGAGGACGCGATCATCGCCGCCAAAGTCGTCGATGGCGTCGACGAGGCGATCGCGCATATTCACAACCACGGTTCGCACCACACCGACGCGATCGTGACCGAGGACGAAGCCACCGCCCGTCGCTTTCTCGGCGAGGTCGATTCGGCGATCGTGCTGCATAACGCCTCGACCCAGTTCGCCGACGGCGGCGAATTCGGCTTCGGCGCGGAAATCGGCATCGCCACCGGGAAATTCCACGCCCGCGGCCCGGTCGGCGCCGAGCAACTGACCAGCTTCAAGTACCGCGTCCACGGCACCGGGCAGACGCGGCCGTGAACGCCGAGGCATCGTCAGACAAGAAAACATCGCGCCCGCGGTGGCTCATTTGAAGTCGGCTCTAGTCGCGTCTTCGGCTGTCGTTCAGGCCATCCCGGTCCACAGCAACGGCATGCGCATCGGGCTGCTCGGCGGCTCGTTCAATCCGCCGCATGAGGCGCATCGCGCCATCAGCCTGTTTGCGATCAAGCGGCTGAAGCTGGACCGGGTGTGGTGGCTGGTGACCCCGGGCAATCCGCTCAAGGAACACGACGCCTTGCGCGATCTCCAACAACGCGCTGAGGCCGCGCGCAAGATGGCTCACGATCCGCGCATCGACATCAGCTGTCTCGAATCCGTCATCGGAACCCGATACACTGTCGACACCATAACTTATCTGCGCCGCCGCGTTTCCGGGCTGCGCCTGGTCTGGATCATGGGCGCTGACAATCTCGCGCAATTTCATCGCTGGCAAAACTGGCGGCGCATCGCGTCCGAAGTGCCGATCGCGGTGATCGACCGTCCGCCACAGAGTTTTCGCGCGCTTGCCGCGCCTGCCGCGCAAGCGCTGGCGCGCTATCGGCTGCCTGAAAACCAGGCCGGCAGGCTCGCCGACCTCCGCGCGCCGGCCTGGGTGTTTCTGACCGGCATGAAACTCAATTTGTCGTCGACCGGCCTGCGGAACCCGGACGGCAGCTGGAAGACAAAGTGACGGGGGGTGCTTCACTGGAATATTGAAACCGTTAACCCCACATGCGTAGTATAGCCCGTGGGCTCCGAGATTCGGCGCCCGCGATACAGTGAAAGGAATGGTCCCTGGCCACATCTGTATTGTCCAAGTCTGTTTTACCCACGGTTTCAAAGAAGACGGCTCCCAAAACCACGCGTAAAACATCGACACCCGCTGCGGCCTTGAAGGCGCAACCCGACGCCGACAAGACGCTGAATATGATCCTCTCCCGCCTCGACGATATGAAGGCGGAAGAAACGGTCACCATCGACCTTCGCGGCAAATCTGCATATTCCGACTACATGATCGTCACCTCGGGCCGGGCCAACCGGCACGTCGGCGCGATCGCGGAAAATGTGGCGAAAGCCCTGAAGGAAACCGGAATCAAGAACCTCCATATCGAGGGCTTGCCCAATTGCGACTGGGTACTGATCGATTCCGGCGACGTGATCGTGCACGTGTTCAGACCCGAGGTGCGCGAGTTCTACAATCTCGAGAGATTGTGGACGCAGGGCCCGACGGCGGCGAAGGCGATCTGACGGACGAGCCGATGCGAATCGGCCTGAGCGCGTGCTAGCCTCGCCGCGCGCGGCAGAGCGCGCGAGTTATCGATTTGACGCATTTTCGGCGGCAAACCGGTTTCCACTTTGCCGGAAAATGCTTCGATGCGCCTCGTCGTGATCTCCATCGGCCGGCTGAAACAGGGCCCGGAGCGGGAACTGTGCGAGCGTTACCGCGAACGGTTCGACGACATCGGCCGCAAGCTCGGCTTTCGCGGCCTCGATATCCATGAAATTCCCGAAAGCCGCGCGCGCGACGCGGCAACCCGGATGACCGAGGAAGCCGCGGCGATTTCGGCCGCAATCCCGCAAAAATCCGTGCTGGTGGCGCTGGACGAGCGCGGCGACAATATCGACAGCGCGGCTTTTGCCCGGCATCTTGGCCGCTGGCGGGATGAACAGGTTGCCAACACTATTTTTGCAATCGGCGGCGCGGACGGACTTTCGCCCGATTTGCGGCGCAATGCGAAGTTGAGAATGGCGTTCGGCTCTGCGACCTGGCCGCATCAAATGGTTCGCGTCATGCTTCTGGAACAGGTTTATCGGGCCGCGACCATTTTGGCGGGGCATCCCTATCACCGCGCCTAAGCCGCGCCAGTCGCAAGCATTTTAGAGAGCACCGACCAACTTCGATGCAGCCAACGCGGACCATTCACTCCTACCCTGACACCACCGGCCGTGACTGGCCCGCTTCGATCCGTGTTCCGCTTTCAATGGCGTTGTTGTCCGCGGGCCTTGCAAGCCTCAGCCTGTCGCCCGCGTCCGCACAGATCGCGGCTCCGGCACCCCAGACGGGCGCCGCGTCACCCGACGCCATCAGGCAGGAGTTGGAAGCCGCGCGCGCCCAGCAAAAGAACGCGACGGAGGCGCAGGAAAAGCTCAAATCCGAGATCGCGGCCGTCGGCCAGGATCGCAGCAAGCTCAACCAGCAGCTGATCGACATCGCGGCGCAGGTGCGCGGCGTCGAGACCAGGATCGGCGATGCCGAAGCGCGGCTGCGCCCGCTGGATTCCCGCGAGCAGCAAATCCGCAATTCGCTCGATTCGCGCCGCTCCGAGATGGTCGAGGTGCTGGCCGCCCTGCAACGCGCCGGACGGCGCACGCCGCCGGCCTTGCTGGTGAGGCCGGAAGACGCGTTGACGTCGCTGCGCACCGCCATGCTGCTCGGCTCGGTGGTGCCCGAACTGCGCGCCCGCGCCGAGAAGCTGACCGGCGACCTCACCGAACTGGTAACGGTTCGCAAGGCCATCGCCACCGAGCGGGACCGGCTTGCCGCTGACCGCGACAAGCTCCGGGACGACCAGACCCGGCTCGCCGCCCTGGTCGAGGAGCGGCAGCGCCAGCAGAGTTCGATCGAAAGAGACATGGCCGCCGAAGGCGCACGCGCCATCACGCTTTCCCAGCAGGTCGACAACCTGCAGGGCCTGATCGCCAAGATGGAGCAGGACCTGAAGAGCGCCGCGAAAGCGGCTCAGACCGCCAGCCTGCAGGGGGCGCCCGCCACGCTCAACGGCAAGCCGAATCTGGGGGCGCTGAAGGACCCCGCCCGGCTGAGCCCGGCCGTTGCCTTTGCCTCCGCCAAGGGTTTATTCGCGTTGCCGGTTAATGGCGTCAAGATTCGCGATTTTGGCGGTTCCGACGGCGCGGGTGGCGTCGAAAAAGGCGTTTCTTTGGCAACCCGGCCCGGAGCCCAGGTCACAACACCGTGTGACGGCTGGGTTGTTTACGCCGGTCCATTCCGCAGCTACGGACAACTCTTGATCCTCAACGCCGGTGGCGGGTATCATGTGTTGATCGCCGGGATGGAGCGGATTTCGGTTAACATCGGCCAGTTTGTACTTACGGGGGAGCCGGTCGCGATCATGGGGACAACGTCCCAGGTCGCATCTATTCTCGCGGCCAATGCGAGCCAGCCCGTGCTCTATGTCGAGTTCCGTAAGGACGGCACTCCAATCGATCCAGGCCCATGGTGGGCCGCAAATGAAGGCGAAAAGGTTCGCGGATGATGCGCAAGACTTCAGTAATTCTCCTGAGCGCCGC
>JBAUUA010000235.1:0-1599 GCA_049582465.1 Bradyrhizobium sp.
GGTCTTGCCGGCGCCATTGGGGCCGACGAGGCCGACTTTTTCGCCTCTCTGAAGCGCCGCGGAGGCTTCGATGAAGAGAATCTGGTGACCGATCTGCTTGCTGACGTTGTCGAGACGAATCATATCTAGGGGGGCCTTAAAGAAAGTTGCGGCCGCTCGAAAGCGGCCATCAAATTGTGACGCTTCAACGCTGGGAATTTATGGCTGGGCTGAAGCCGCGCGGAGCCGGCTCCCCGCTATTTAGGGGAGAGACGCGCTCATTGCAATGCGTTGCGCGTGAAACCAGCCGGCGATTTAATCGCGCTTGAACCGGTAATCGAACTGGTCCCCATCCGACATGATCAGGCCGACCGTCGGCGTCGGGAAGTGGATCGGCAGGATCAGCGTGTCGGTCCCCGCTACCGACGTGAAAAACTTCCGGCGCGACACCGCCGATTGCTTCGGGTCCCAATCCGGCTTGGCGGACCAGTCGGGCTCGCGGCACTGGATCGCGTGATGCATGAGATCGCCGGCCACCACGGCGCGCTGGCCGCGGGAGAAGATGTTGACGCAGCAATGACAGGGCGAATGTCCCGGCGTCGGCGTCAAGGTGATGGTGTCGTCGAGCGCATAATCGTCGTCGACCAGCAGCGCCTGGCCGGCCTCCACGATGGGCAGGCAATTGTCGCGGAATACCGTGCCGGGCGGATTGGCGCCTTTCGCGTTCAGAGCCTCCCAGGCCGCATATTCGTTTTTGTGAAAGACGTATTTGGCGTTCGGAAACGTCGGCACCCAGCGGCCGTCCCGCAATGTGGTGTTCCAGCCGGTGTGGTCGATATGAAGATGAGTGCAGAACACATAATCGATCTTGTCGTAATTGATGCCGAGCGCAAACAATTCGTTGCGCCAGCGCTCTTTGCCGGGAAAATCGAACGGCGGGGGATGTCCCTTGTTCTCGCCGGTGCACGTGTCGACCAGGATCGTGTAGCGCGGCGTTCTCACGACGAAGGTCTGGTAGGTGATGACCATCATGCCCAGCGCCGCATCGAAAAATTCCGGCTCCATCGAAGGCAGATGGTGCCTGAAGACGGCCTCGTCATAGGCCGGGAAGAAATCCTGCGGCCGCCGCCACGGGCCTTCGCGTTCGATCACCGCGTCGATGGTGACGTCGCCGATCCTGATCTGCCGCACCCTTAAGGCTCCCCTTCTTGTTGGGAGGAAGCGTAACGGGCGTCTTGCGGCCGTTCAAGGCCGCGCGTCGAGTGCGAAAGCATAGCCGGCGAGCGCATCTACGACATCCGGTAAGTCAACGAGGATGCGAATATCAACCTTGTGCCTGCAGGCGGCGCTTTCCAGCGAGCGGCTGGTGCCGCTCAAGGCGAAGCCCCGGGCGTCGCGATTGCGGTCGCTTTTCTGTTCGTAGTATCCTCAACGGACCATGCGCGATGAACATCGTCAGCCCCAACGTCTCGAACTGAACGTCGATGGCTCGGACGCGATCTCCGCGCTGCTGCTGCGGCCGGCGGGCGCGCGGGCATGCTTTGTCTTCGCCCACGGCGCCGGCGCAGGCATGACCCACGCATTCATGGAGCAGGTTGCGGCCGGCCTTTGCGACCGCGG
>JBAUUA010000236.1:0-1757 GCA_049582465.1 Bradyrhizobium sp.
CTCCCACACCGCCGCGAATGCCCGCCGCATGAACGGCTCGGGATCGAGCCCGGCTTCGATCGCCGCGATCGCCACGCCGTCGGCCAGCCGCGCGTTGAACGGCCAATTCTCCGGCTGAAGATGGAATGTCAGGCCGCGCTTGTCGCGCCAGCGCTGCAGTTCGACCATGCGATAGCGCTGCCGCACCGGGTGGCGCTTCATCAGCGGCAGCCCGCCGGTCTCGGAAAACAGATCGACCAGCACGACCGGCTTGTAGTTGACCTTGAGACCGTAGGTTTTCGCGACCTCCTGGAACGCCTTGTGTCCGATATAGGCCCAAGGGGATTGAAACGAAAAATAGTAGTCGACCTGGCGCGGCATGCGGGCTCCCGGGATCGGATTGATCGCGGCCATCCCAACAGACCCGCCAGAGCGACGCAAGGTCGATCACCGCGGCGATTGGGGCGGAACCGGGGGAATTATTCCGCGAGGGCGGAGAGCCGCGAGACGCGTCGCCCGAACCACATTCGCCGGAACAAACCATCCTTCAGAAAGAACTGGTGATAAAGCGCCCCGATCACGTGCAGGACGAGCAAACCGAGCAGGAGCCAGGCGAGGTAAGCGTGCACCACGAAGGTCGGATAGATCGCAAAGCGCGGCGGCAGCGGCTCGCCCGACCCCTGAAAGACGCTCCGGTTGAGACCGGCCAGAATCGAGGTCGAAAGACCCGAGCCGGCCATCCCCAACACCAGGAGATAGAAGCCGCAATGAACGGCCGAGGCGATCCGACCGAGCGCCGGATGACGCATCGCTGCGTCTGCGGGCCGCGCCGTCGACAGGCGCACGATGAAGCGGACGGCCGTCAGGGCGAGGACGAACATTCCGGCCGCCATATGGATGAGCAGAATGCTTATCTTGAGCGGATCGGTGTTGGGCACGGCGACGGCCAAGAAGAAGCCGATGCTCAAGAGAGCGATGATCAGCACGGCGATCAGCCAGTGCAGCATGACCAGCAGCGGATGATAGCGGGACACCAGCAGCGCCTTCATGCGAGCTCCGCCGCCACGCGCTCGAGCCCGGCGAAATATTTCTGCCAGCCGTAGGTCGCGCCCTGATAATTGCCGGTTTGATCCGGCCGGAAGCCCGACTGCTCCATGCGCAGATGGGTGCCGCCGTTGGCGGGCGTCAGCGTCCAGGTGACGATAGTCTTGACGCCGGTCGCCGCCTCCGCCCCGGAAGCATTCCAGCTATAGGCGAGGCATTTGTGCGGCTCGACCACCAGCACTTCGCAATCGACCACGCCGTTCCAGTGCGGCATCGGTGTGGTGCGTAAATTGAAGCGATGGCCGACGATGGGCTGGAAATCGTTCTGCATCAGCCATTCCTCGATCAGCGGACTTTGAGTCAGCGCGCGCCAGACCTTTTCCGGCGGATGCGGCATCTGTCGTTCGACGACGAGCGATCGTGACGCTGCAGCGAGTTCGGTCATTGATCCATCCTGTTCAGCAGGTTTTCGAGCGCATCGAAGCGGTCGCGCCAGAAGGCACCGTAGAGCGCCATCCAGTCGATCAGGGGTTTGAGGCCCTGCGGCTCGGCGCTGTAATGGGTCAGCCGCCCCTCGGGCCGGTCGCGCACCAGGCCAGCGAGTTTCAGAACCGCGAGATGTTTCGACACCGCGGGCTGTGACACGCCGGATTGGCTGGTGAGCGCGCCCACCGTCTGCTCGCCGTCGCGCGCCAGCCGTTCGAAGAGGGCGCGGCGGGTGGGATCGGCGAGTG
>JBAUUA010000237.1:0-2535 GCA_049582465.1 Bradyrhizobium sp.
ACCAGCGCGCCGTCGATCTGGCGCGGATGCTTCATCGCGTCCGTCACCGCCTGCTTGGTGATGGCGTTGAACACCACGCGCTCGATCTTCTGGTCCTTCAGCGCGCGCTTCTCTTTCAACACCTCCAGCACGTGCCAGGAGATCGCTTCGCCCTCCCGATCAGGGTCGGTGGCGAGGATCAGCCGGTCGGCACCCTTGATCGCCTTGGCAATGTCGTTGAGCCGGCCAGCCGCCTTGGGGTCGATCTCCCAGATCATCTGGAAGTTGGCGTCCGGATCGACCGATCCATTCTTGGCCGGGAGGTCCCTGACATGGCCGAACGAGGCCAGAACCTCGTAGGAGGCGCCCAAATATTTGTTGATCGTCTTGGCCTTCGCTGGCGACTCGACAATGACGATATTCATGTCATTCCAATGGCTTACGGGAAAAATAAAGGCCGGTTCCGCGAGATTCGCGTCGGCCGTTTCGCCCCGAACATGGGTGCAGCGAAGCCCCCTGTCAAATGGACAGATGTTGATCAGGCCCCCGATACCCCCGATTTCCTATCCAAAAAGTTGTGATTTGCTCCCTAGAGTTGCGCACTTAAAAGACGTATTTGTCGATCATTCGCGGCATTGGATGTTATTTTTGAACAAGACCGGCGGCCGGCGGACGCGCGCCCATCAGGGCAGGGGGCGACGTCCGGGAATTGACGAGTCATCGGGCGATGGCGGACCGGACGAGGCGGCGACCCTCATTGCCGAGGCCGCCGCGGAACTGGCGACGCTGGCGCGGCGGCACAAGCTCGACATGCTCAATTTCCTGCTCAGAATGGCGCAGCTCGAAGCGGAGGAACGCTTGCGGCTGCGCAGCAAACGGAATTTGTCGTGACTGACCGTCAGGCCGAAGCAGGCCTGCGGCGTTTCAGGCCGGGGTTCGCCTTCACCTTGGTATCGTCGGCGCCCAGTAGCCGGCCATCCTGAGCCCGCAGCTCGAGCTTGCGCACCGGCAGACCCTTGTCGCGATCGACCAGACGGCCATCGAACCCGCCGCCTTCGCGCGAAAATTCCTCGCTCCACTGCCGCAGCGCCACCAGGATCGGAAACACCCCGCGTCCCTTCGGCGTCAGCACATATTCCTGATAGGCGCTGCCGTCCGAGGCGGGCACGGTCTTCAGGATGCCCTGTTCCACCAGCGCGCGCAGCCGCACGGTCAGGATGTTTTTCGCGCATCCAAGATGCTTCTGGAATTCGCTGAAGCGGCGCAGCCCCAGAAAGGCGTCGCGGATGATCAGGAGCGACCACCAGTCGCCGAGCGCATCCAGCGACCGCGCGATCGGGCATGATGCTGTGTCGAAACTCGTCCGTTTCACCATCGCTGTGTCCTGCAGGCCGTCCGCCGGTCACGGCGTTGTGTAGTTGCATTATAAAACCAGATCGCTTAAGTGGCAACAAGTTTAATAATGCAACTAAGTCCCACTCATAGGTCAACAGGAGATTGCGATGAGGCTTGCGAACAAGACGGCATTCATCACCGGCGGCAACAGCGGGATCGGGCTCGCGACGGCGCGGCTGTTCGTGGCCGAGGGCGCGCGGGTCGCCATCACCGGCCGCAATCGGGCGACGCTGGAGGCGGCGGCGGAAGAACTCGGGCCGAATGCGCTCGCGCTCGTGGCCGACGCCAACGATATCGCGGCGACCGAAACAGCGATCCAGCAAGCGGTCGACAAATTCGGCAAGCTCGACATCGTATTCGCCAATGCCGGCATCCCCGGCAACACGCCGATCGGCGGTACCACGCTGGCGGCATTCGAGCAGGTGATCCGGACCAACGTCACATCGGTGTTCTTCACCGTGCAGGCGGCATCGCCGCACCTCAATGACGGCGCCTCGATCATCCTCAACGGCTCGGTGATCTCGGTGCTCGGCAATCCCGGCTACGCCGCCTATGCGGCGAGCAAGGCCGGCGTCCGCGCGATGGCGCGGGTGATGGCGTCAGAACTCTCGCCGCGCGGGATCAGGGTCAACGTGGTCGCGCCAGGCGCCGCACGCACGCCGATCTGGAACGGCGCGGCGCCTACCGCCGAAGCGTTTGCCGCGCTGGACAAGCGAATTTCGCGCACCATCCCGCTGGGACGGATCGGCGAAGCCGAGGAGGTCGCCAAGACGGTCCTGTTCCTTGCGTCCGACGATGCGTCGAACATTCAGGGCGTTGAAATTTTCATCGATGGCGGCGCGACCAGTTCGCCCGCGGGCGCGCCGATCTATCGCGCATAGGAGGCGTCCAGGATTTTCGAATCCGGTCGGCACGATCTGGCGAAAATTCGCCTCGGTCGTGCCGCCCGGTTCCAGGGGGCGTACGCTTGTCACCATTATCGTTGGCGTGCCCGGCGCCCGGTATCGACGCCGTTCGATGGCATCTGCCGAGACCAGCCTGCCGCCGCGACTTGGCGACGGCAGGATTGCTTACCGTCTCATCTCACGCCGCATGGAGATCGGTTGCGGCTTGCGGGGCGCTCGCCAGTGCCTTCTCGCGATGTTCGGGGCCGACCTGGAT
>JBAUUA010000238.1:0-1555 GCA_049582465.1 Bradyrhizobium sp.
TGGAGCGGCCCGGTGGTTGCCAAGTACTGATCTCTGCTGAACATCCAGCAACTCGAAAGCCCCGGCATCGTCCGGGGCTTTTTTGTATCTCGCGCCAACGCGCCTGTGCACCATGGACCGTAGCGCAGGCCTCGAAGCGCGCTGCCTGCCCTTGCCCTGACCAGGCGAGCACGCCACTGTGACCGCCTCACGCGCCGACCGAGCGCGACCACAGGGCTGAGGAAATGCCATGCGCCAATTGCTTCTGATTCTGGGCCTGCTCGCGCTCGCCATCGGCCTGCTCTGGATCGGCCAGGGCACCGGCACAATCGACTGGCCGAAATCGAGCTTCATGATCCGACAGCTCCAGTGGGCCGGCTACGGCGCGGCGATGGCCGCCCTCGGCCTGGTCCTGATCTGGCAGAGCAAGCGCTGACGATTCCCAGGGGAAATCAACCATGAAGACAGGCCCGTTCGATCTCGGCGGCAAGGTGGCGATCGTCACCGGCGGCAACGGCGGCATTGGTCTCGGCATGGCGCAGGGACTGGCCGGCGCGGGCGCCGATATCGCCGTCGTCGGACGCAATGAAACGAAGTCGATGGCGGCGGTCGCCGAGTTCAAGGCGCGGGGCGTCAGGGCGATCTCCGTCGCCGCCGATGTCACCGACAAGGACGCCGTCGCCGCCATGGTGGAGCGGACCGTGCGCGAGTTCGGTCGAATCGACATTCTCGTCAACAACGCCGGCATCAATATCCGCAAGCCGCCGCATGCGCTGGATATCGCCGAATGGGACAGCGTGATCCGGACCAACCTCACCAGCGCCTTCCTGTGCTCGCAGGCGGTCTACCCGGCCATGAAGGCGGCAGGCGGCGGCAAGATCATCAACATCGGCTCGATGATGTCGATCTTCGGCGCCAGCTTCGCGCCGGCCTACGCCGCGAGCAAAGGCGGCATCGTGCAGTTCACGCGCTCCTGCGCGGTCGCCTGGGCCGCAGACAACATCCAGGTCAACGCGGTGCTGCCGGGGTGGATCGACACCGATCTGACCAGGCGGGCTCGCGAGCAGATCAACGGCCTGCACGACAAGGTCCTTGGACGCACGCCGGCGGCGCGATGGGGCGCATCGGCCGATTTCGCCGGCATCGCGGTGTTTCTCGCCTCACATGCCTCCGACTTCGTCACCGGCACCGCGATTGCCGTCGACGGCGGATTTTCGATCATGGGTTAGATGCGTTGGCGCGCGGCGATCGGCATAGGGGGCGACCTTTTGGGTCGCTCCCCTGCCACACCACCCGGCATGCGGGTCCGCACCGGGCGGTTCGAGAAGTTGAGGTCATGAGAGACGGGGCAATCCCAGCCGGTCCGACCAATTCAGGGTCAGCACGGCGTTGAGGAGCATGCCGCTGTTTCGCCACCAGCGACGGCTGTTGGCCGCCACCTGTCGCGCCACGTCGAGCTTGGCTCCCAGCGCCAGCAGTTCCCTGTACATGGTCGTACCGCGCTTCCACTGCTTGAGCTGGATGGCACGCAGCCGATGACGCAGCCACTGGTCGAGCTCTCGCCAGACCCGTGGTG
>JBAUUA010000239.1:0-5455 GCA_049582465.1 Bradyrhizobium sp.
CCACGATCGAGTCGATCTCGACGCCGCGGTTCATCGGTCCGGGATGCATCACCAGCGCGTCGGGCTTGGCATAGGCCAGTTTCTTCTGGTCGAGGCCGAAATAGTGAAAGTATTCCTGGGTCGAGGGCACGAACGAGCCGTTCATGCGCTCGCGTTGCAGCCGCAGCATCATGACGATATCGGCGCCATTGAGGCCCTCGCGCATGTCGCGGGCGACCTCGACACCCATCCGCTCGATGCCGCGCGGCAACAGCGTGGAGGGCGCCACCACGCGGACGCGAGCGCCCATGGCGTTGAGCAGGAGGATATTGGAGCGTGCGACCCGCGAATGCATCACGTCGCCGCAGATCGCGATCACCAGCCCCTCGAGCCGGCCCTTGTTGCGGCGGATGGTCAGGGCATCGAGCAGCGCCTGGGTCGGATGCTCATGGGCGCCGTCGCCGGCGTTGATCACGGAACCGTCGACCTTGCGGGCCAGCAGTTCCACCGCGCCTGAGGCGTGGTGCCGCACCACCAGGATGTCCGGGTGCATGGCGTTGAGCGTCACCGCCGTGTCCATCAGCGTCTCGCCCTTGCGAATGGAGGAGGACGACACCGACATGTTCATGACGTCGGCGCCGAGCCTTTTTCCGGCCAGTTCGAACGAGGACTGGGTGCGGGTCGAGGCCTCGAAGAACAGGTTGATCTGGGTGCGGCCGCGCAACGAGGTGCGCTTCTTGTCGACCTGTCGGTTGAGCTCGACATACTCCTCGGAGAGGTCGAGCAGACCGGTAATATCGGCAGCGGAAAGCCCCTCGATTCCCAGCAGGTGCCGGTGACCGAGGACGAAGGTCGATTTCGATGCAGGGGTCATTAAAACGAGAGCTATAGGCAGAGATGCTACGGGGGGCAAGGGCCAATAGGGTGCTTCCGAGTTATCCCCCGATCTGTCCCTTTTCGTCATGTCCGGCCTTATGCCGGGCAGCCCCCTTCCTTAAAATTTACCGTAAAAAAGGCGCCGATAGCCGGAACATCTGGCATGAAGATGCAGTTCGCGCTTTTGTGCGGCCATGACGATTAAGGGGCGGCCTTCGTGCGCATATCTGTGATCGCCCTCGCCATCGCGGCCTCCGTTTCCGCAGCCGCCGCGCGGCCGCTGCCCGGCGGGTTCGTCCTCCTGCGCGACATCGATCCCTCGATCATCCAGGACATGCGCTACGCCGGGACCAACAATTTCGTCGGCCGGAGGCTTTCCGGCTATGAGGCTGCCGAATGTGTGGTGAAGCACGGGGTAGGGCTGGCGCTGCAGCGCGTCCAGCGGGAACTCACGGCTCAAAAACTGTCGTTGAAGATGCTGGATTGCTACCGCCCGGAGCGCGCGGTGCACGACATGGTGGTGTGGGCGCAGAACGGCCGGGAGACGCCGGCCGAACGGCGGTATAATCCGGTGTTCAGCAAGAAGGATCTGTTTCGTCTGGGCTATATCGCCGAGCATTCCGGCCATTCCACCGGCGCCGCCGTGGACCTGACGCTGGTGGACCTGACCGCCGACAATTCGGCGGCGTTCGATCCCGGCAAGGCCTATGCCGACTGCACGGCGCCGGCCGAGGCCCGTTCCCCCGAAGGCAGCGTCGACATGGGCACCGGCTACGACTGTTCCGACCTCAAGGCGCACACCGCCGCAAGCTCCGTCACGCCGGCCCAGCGCCGCTGGCGCAAGGCGCTGGTTGCAGTGATGGCGAAGCAAGGTTTTGTAAATTATTCCAAGGAGTGGTGGCATTTTTCGCTGCCGGGCGCGGGCGGGCCCGCGTATGATTTTCCGATCGCGAGGCGGTTGTGATCGACCAAAGCGTGCGATCGGGGTGAGGGTTACAGCCGGTCGCTCTTCCACCGTTCCTCAACTATTCGGCAGCCGGAAGCAGACCATGACCCAAGCCTCATTCGCGACCCACGAAGTGTTCAACCAGTCGCCGCCGTTCGAAGATGTCGATCTGTTTGCGGTCGACCGGCCGCTGGTGGAGGCGGTCGCGGCCAATGGCGGGGCATCTGCTGAAAAGGAACTTTCCGAGTTCGGGCAACACTGGGGTTCGGCGGCCATGGCGGCGCGTGGCCGCATCGCCAACGAGAACACGCCAAAGCTGCGCACCTTCGATTCCCGCGGCAACCGGCGCGACGAGGTCGAGTTTCACCCGGCCTATCATGAAGTGATGGCGCGCAGCGCGCACGCCGGCATCCACAATTCGACATGGACCGTGGATGGCAAGCCCGCCGGCGGGGCGGCCGAAGTGGTGCGGGCGGCCAAATTCTACATGGCTTCGCAGGTCGAGACCGGTCATCTCTGTCCGATCACCATGACGCGCGCCTCGGTGGCGGCGCTGGCGGCGCAGCCGGATCTCTTGGCGAAGGTGATGCCTGTGATCTCCACGCGTGCCTACGATCCGACCTTTGCGCCATGGCCGACGAAACGCGGCATGACGCTCGGCATGGGCATGACCGAGAAGCAGGGCGGCACCGACGTGCGCTCCAACATGACGCGCGCCGAGCGCGACGGCGACGCCTATCGCATCACCGGGCATAAATGGTTCATGTCGGCGCCGATGTGCGACGCCTTCCTGGTGCTGGCGCAGGCCGATGAAGGCCTGACCTGTTTCTTCATGCCGCGCTTCCGGCCCGACGGGTCGATCAATGCGATCCAGTTCCAGCGCCTGAAGGACAAGCTCGGCAACCGTTCCAATGCCTCGTCCGAAGTCGAGTTCGTCGGCGCCCACGGTGTGCGCGTCGGCGACGAGGGCAAGGGCATCCGCACCATCATCCAGATGGTGCAGCTGACGCGGCAGGATTGCGCGATTGCGTCCGCCGGCCTGATGCGGTCGGGCCTGGCGCATGCGTTGCATCATTCAAGGCATCGCAGCGTGTTCCAGAAGCATCTCGCCGACCAGCCGCTGATGCAGGCGGTGCTGTCGGACATGGCCTTGCATGTCGAGGCGTCGATTGCGCTTGTCATGCGGCTGTGCCGTTCGTTCGATCAGGCGCCGCATGACGCCGGCGAGGCCGCCTATATGCGGTTGCTGACGCCCGCGATCAAATACTGGGTCTGCAAGAGCGCGCCGGGATTTCTCTACGAGGCGATGGAATGCCTCGGCGGCAACGGCTATGTCGAGGAGGGCATTTTGGCGCGGCATTACCGCGAATCTCCGGTCAACGCGATCTGGGAAGGTTCCGGCAATGTGATGTGCCTGGACGTGCTGCGGGCACTGTCGCGCGAGGTCGAGGCGGCAAATGCCGTCCTGCAGCAGCTCGCGGGGGATACAAGCGGTCTGTCCGGAGCCGGCGACGCCGTGACGTTCATCGGCAAGGCGTTCCGCCGGCCGGACAGCGAGCGCGTGGCGCGGCTTGCGGTCGAAAAACTGGCGCTGCTCGCAGCGGCGGCGGCGTTGAACAAGGTGTCGCCGCATCACGCCGAATTGTTCGCGCGGACCCGGCTGGCCCAGAACCACGGCAGCATGTACGGCGCCGTCGACCTCGCCACCGGCGACATCAGGGGCCTCCTGGACCGGACGCTGCCGTGACTGACCCGTATTCGTCATGGCCGGGCATAGCCGTCCGAAGGACGGCATCGCTTCCTCTCGCCTATTCCCGGCCATCCACGTCTTCTTAAATGGATGCCGGATAGAAAGACGTGGATGCCCGGCACAAGGCCGGGCATGACGATAACAGAGATACGAAAGCCAGTTGATGGATTCGCTCGATCCCGCAAGCCCGGTCGCCGCCGTGGTTCCCGCCCGGCGTCCGCCGCGCATCTGGGGTTTCTGGGGCACTGCGCTGTGGGGCCTTTTGGTCTTCGCCGCGATGTTCGCGGGGCAGATGGCGGTCGTACTCTGGTTCGTGCTGCGGCGGGACGGGCCGGTCGATATGGCCGCGGCGATCCATGTCGTCGGCGGCGGGCTGACGATCTCGCTCTCAGTGATCGCAGGGCTTCCGGCCGTGCTTGCCGCGCTGTGGCTTGCGACCCGCCTGTCGGGCACGCCGTTTGCCGACTACCTCGCGCTGCGCGGGACGTCCTGGATCAATTTCATCATCGGCGCGGTCGCGCTCGGCGTTCTCGTGATGGGATGGGACGCGGTATCGCGCGCGACCGGGCGCGAGGTCGCGCCGGGATTCATGGGAGAGGTCTTGCAATCGGCCCGCGCCGACGGCGCGCTGTGGCTGTTGGTGATCGCGTTCTGCATCGCCGCCCCCGTCTCGGAGGAGTTGTTCTCGCGCGGCTTTCTCTACCGCGGCTGGTCGGAAACCTTTCTCGGGGTGCCCGGCGCCATCCTGCTGTCGTCGATCGTGTGGACGGCGCTGCACCTGCAATATGAATGGTTTTTCTTCGGTGAGGTGTTTTCGATCGGCCTCTTGCTCGGCTTTCTCCGCTATCGCTTCAATTCGACCTGGCTGACGATCTTCGTGCATGCCCTCAATAATCTGGCCGCGGTGGCGCAGACCATCATGCTCGCCGGACACGGCTAGGCCTTCTCGTCAGCGCGTCTCGCGCAAATTTCCCAGCCGGTCGAGCGCGCCCTGCAGGATGAAGATCGCGGCGTGCTCGTCGATCACCTCCGCGCGGCGGGCGCGGCTCATGTCCATGCCGATCAGCTCGCGTTCGACGGCGGCGGTGGAGAGCCGCTCGTCCCACAGCGCGATGGGCAGATCGGTGAGCCTGGAAAAATTGCGGGCGAAGGCGCGGGTGGATTGCGCGCGCGGTCCCTCGCTGGCGTCCATGTTGATGGGCAGGCCGAGCACGAAGCCCGTCGCGTTGCGCTCGGCGGCGATGGCGATCAGGCGCGCGGCGTCGGCCTTGAAGGCCTTGCGCTGGATGGTCTCGACGCCGGTCGCCAGCCGGCGATCGGGATCGGAGACCGCGACCCCGATGGTCTTGGTTCCGAGATCGAGCCCAACCAGCGCGCCGCGCTCTGGCCAGTGCGCGGCGGCTTCGATCAGCGGGAGAATGAGAGCAGGCATCGCGCTCGCATACCACGCGGCGTGCGATCTGTGCAAAGCAGGAGGCTGGATTGCGCGGCTGCGCCTGAGCCTCTGGCGGCGCCCGAACGCATAGCTATTTCGGCTTGTGGGGTGTTAATCTTGGAGAGGCCTCCGGCAACGACGCCCGCGCCCATCCCAACTAACCGGAATCGACAGATCATGTGGCCAGACCGCCGAGTTATCGAGCTTTTCAAGACCGAATTTCCTATCGTTCTCGCGCCGATGGCGGGCATCATGGATGCCGATCTCGTGATCGCTGCCGCCCAGGGCGGGGCGCTCGGCTCGCTGCCTTGCGCGATGCTGTCGGCGGAGAAAGCGCGCGAGCAGGTCAACATCATCCGCCAGCGGGTCTCAGCGCCGATCAACATGAACTTCTTCTGTCACGAAGCGGTCGACGCCGATCCAGAGCGCGAGGCCCAATGGCGGCAGCAGCTTGCGCCCTACTATAAAG
>JBAUUA010000240.1:0-17639 GCA_049582465.1 Bradyrhizobium sp.
GGCCGCTTGTCTGGCGCTGGCTCTGACCGCCTTGCCGGCCGCAGCCCAGCAGCCCAAGCCGGCTTCGCCGGCGGCGATCGCGGCGGCCAAGGAGATCCTGGCGATGAAGAACGCGAGCGCGATGTACGCCCAGGCCGTTCCCAACATCGTCCAGCAGACCAAAGACCAGTTGATGCAGACCAATCTCAACTATCAAAAGGACCTCAACGAGGTTGCCGTGATCGTCGCCCAGAAGCTCGCCGGCAAGGAGAAGGAAATCGGCGAAGGCATGGCCGCCGTCTACGCCAGTGATTTCACCGAGCAGGAACTGAAAGACCTGGTGAACTTCTACAAATCGCCGCTCGGCCAGAAGCTGCTGTCGACCGAACCGCGCGCCATCCAGCAGAGCATGGGCTTCATGAATCAGTGGGCCCAGCAGTTCGCCGAGACGGTCAACGGCGAATTCCGCGCCGAAATGCGCAAGCGCGGCAAGCAGATATAATCCCCTGATCTGCGTTGATCGGAGCTTGCACGAGGGGCTTGCGATAGGGACTTGAATGGCTGAGTTCGACGTCGATCTGTTCGTCATCGGAGGAGGTTCGGGCGGGGTTCGCGCCGCCCGGATCGCCGCCGGCCATGGCGCGCGGGTGATGATCGCCGAAGAATACCGGATGGGCGGCACGTGCGTGATCCGCGGCTGCGTGCCGAAAAAGCTTCTGGTCTATGCCTCGCATATCCAGCACGAAATCGACGATGCGGCGGGCTTCGGCTGGACCATTCCCCGGGCGAGCTTCGACTGGCCGACCCTGATCGCCAACAAGGACAAGGAAATCGCGCGGCTGGAAGCCGCCTATACCGCCAATGTGGAAAGATCCGGCGCCCGCATCGTCAAGACCCGCGCGGTGTTCGAGGACCCGCATACGCTTCGGCTCGCGACCGGCGAGACGGTGACGGCAAAATACGTGCTGATCGCGACCGGCGGCGCGCCAAATCACGGACACTCGATCCCCGGCATCGAGCATGTGATTTCCTCGAACGAGGTGTTTCATCTGGAAAAGCTGCCGAAGCGCATCCTGATCCAGGGCGGCGGCTATATCGCGCTTGAGTTCGCCTGTATCTTTGCCGGTTTCGGCACCGACGTGACGCTGATCTATCGCGGCGAGAACATCCTGCGCGGCTTCGACGAGGACGTCCGCACCCATGTGCGCGCCGAGATGGAGAAGGAAGGCATCACCATTCTCACCGGCTGCACGGTCGACAAGGTCGACAGGCACGGCAAGGAATTCACCTCGCATCTGTCCAACGGCTCAAGCGTCGCCTCCGACCAGGTGATGTTCGCGATCGGACGCCATCCCAATGTCAGGGGTCTCGGACTGGAGAAAACCGGCGTCGCCCTCAATCCCGCCAATGGCGGCATCGCGGTCGATCATTTCTCGAAGACGTCGGTGAACAACATCTACGCGATCGGCGACGTCACCCACCGCATCAACCTGACGCCGGTTGCGATCCGCGAGGGCCATGCTTTTGCGGATACTGTGTTCGGCAAGCGCGAGGTTCGCGTCGATCACGCCGACATTCCGACCGCCGTATTCAGCCAGCCGGAAGTCGGTACCGTGGGACTGACGGAAACCCAGGCGCGCGCGCGGTTCAGCCACGTCGACATCTACAAGGCCAGCTTCAGGCCGATGAAGGCGACGATGTCGGGCCGCGATACGCGGGTGCTGATGAAGCTCGTGGTCGATGCCACCACCGACCGCGTGGTCGGCTGCCATATCGTCGGCGACGGCGCCGCCGAAATCGTCCAGGTCGTCGGCATCGCCGTCAAAATGAAAGCGACCAAGGCCGATTTCGACGCCACGATGGCGCTGCATCCGACCGCGGCGGAAGAACTCGTGACCATGCGCACGCCGACCGCGCGCCATGTGCGGCAGGCGGCCGAGTAGGACGGCAGCGGGGCCGCTGTCCCGTTGACCTGAGGTACCTCAGGCCGGCCATTCCGAAGCGCGACGGCGTGCATGCAGCCCGAGAAGCGGCCGCACCTTGCCATCCCCACTGCGCCCAAGAACGGAGCCGCTTCCCGAACCCGAGGCTGCATTCCGGCCAGGCGCTGGCTGTGGTCCGCGTATCCGTCTTTCCTGCCGACGGAGATACGCAGGGGTTCGCCCAAATATCCGCTGCGCTACCGCTCATTGAACTGTTGCAAAGTCAAATTTACCCGCTGGACTCAAACTTACCTATGGGTAAGATACTGTCTCTCGATCGGGTCAACGCGCTCGGAGGTGATTGGGCAATATGGACGCGCCGTCTCCCCCAGAACCGTCGCCCTGGCTTCCATTCGAAAGCCGCCGCCGCGCACGCGACCAGAAGCGCGAAGCCGTGTTGCGAACCGCCGTGCAGCTGTTCCTCGACCAGGGTTATCACCGCGCTACGCTCAATGAAGTTGCCGAGCGGCTGAACATCACTAAACCCGCGCTCTATCACTACTTTCGCGGCAAGGACGAGATCCTGTTCGAGTGCTGGGCGATGGGGCAGGAACTGGTCGACGGCGCCATCGCCGACATCAATGCCAGCGGCGGCACCGGGCTGGCGAAATTGCGCAAGCTGGTGCGCGCCTATGCCGGGGTCATGTCGACCGATTTCGGCGCCAGCCTCGTCCGGTTCGACGTGCGCGATCTCAATGCCCGCAATGGCGAGATTGTCCGCGCCGGGAAGCGCCGTATCGACCACACCTTCCGCAATTATATCACCGAGGGGATTGCGGACGGCTCGCTGAAGCCCTGCGACGCCAAGCTGGCGGCGTTTGCGATTGCCGGGTCGCTGAACTGGATCGGACACTGGTACCGGCCCGACGGTCCGCTGTCGGCCGAAGCCATTTCGGAAGAATTCGCCACCCGCCTCACCGAGGGCCTGGCGCGTCGGCCGTCGGGCAGGAGGGTGCGCCGATGAGGTGAGAAGGGATCTGTCAAGCTCGGTCAAAAAACAACGACCGAATGCCTACCAAAAAATCAAAACAAGAAAACCGGGAGATGGAAATGCTGCACAGGATGAGGCTGCTTGTAGTGAGCGCAACGCTGGCGCTGGTCGTGCCGGCATCGGCCCAGGAGCAGGCGCCGGGAGTGACGCCAACCAGGATCAAGCTCGGAAATACCGCGCCTTACAGCGGACCCGCATCCTCTTATGGCACCATCGCGAAGTCGGCGATCGCGTATTTCGACATGGTGAACGACAGGGGCGGCATTCACGGCCGGAAGATCGAAGTCATCAGCCTCGACGACGGCTATTCTCCTCCCAAGGCCATCGAGCAGACCCGCAAGCTGGTGGAGAGCGAAGAAGTCTTCGCGATCTTCATGCCGCTGGGCTCGCCGACGTCGGCTGCGACCCAGAGCTATCTGAATGGCAAGAAGGTGCCGCAGATATTTGTCACGTCGGGGGCCGAGCGGTGGAACCAGCCGGAGAAATTTCCGTGGAGCATCGGCTGGAATGTCGAATATGCGACGGAAGGACGGGTCTACGCCAAGTACATCCTGGCCAATGTCAAGGATCCCCGGATCGCGGTCCTCTACCAGAACGATGATTTCGGCAAAGCGGTCCTCAGTGGACTGAAGGACGGACTCGGCGAACACGCGAACGCCATCGTCGATGCCGTCAGCTACGAGGTTTCAGACCCGACGGTGGATTCGCCGATCGCAAGGCTGAAGAACACCGGGGCGACCGTCTTTCTCAGTCTCACCACCCCGAAATTTGCGGCACAGTCGATCCGCGCTGTCGACAATCTCGGCTGGAAGCCGCTCATCATCCTGCCCAGCGTGTCGAATTCGATAGACCCCGTGATGAACGGCGCGGGCCTCGAGCGATCCATCGGCGTCATTTCGTCGTCCTATGCGAAGCAGCCGTCCGATCCGCAATGGCGCGACGCGCCCGATTTCAAGGCCTGGTCGGCGTTCATGGACAAGTATTACCCGTCTGGCTCCAAGACCGATTGGCTGAATGCCTATGGTTATGGAATGGCCTACGCCATGCATCAGGCGCTGGAGATGGCCGGCCCCGCATTGACGCGCGATGGGCTGATGAATGCGCTCGAAAGCATCCGGGACATGGAGGTGCCCATGCTGCTGCCGGGAATTACCATCAGCATCTCCAAGACCGATCATGGGCCGATCAAGTCGATGCAGATGCTGCGGTTCAACGGAAGCGCCTGGGAAACCATCGGCCCGCTCGTTTCCGGGAAATGAGCGACGAGACCAACGCCGCCAGTCACGCCTCCCTTGGCCTTGAGACTTGGCCTCGAGACGTGAAGACCGTCAAGCATCGAGTTCTTGCGACCCCGGAGCGGGCCAGAGGAGCGCATGTCAGACAACCCCAACCATCCTCGTACCGGCAAGCCGGATGAGCCGAGCCTCGCCGATCGCGTTCAGCGCATGGTGCAGTCCGAGCGCGGCGCGGACGTCCGGGTGATCCATTTCGGCGTGATGGAGGATGGACATGCCGGACTCACCTTCGGCTTTGACGTGGTCGGCGCCGATGGAATGCCGCTCGGCTCTTATGTCCTGAAGATGGCTCCCGCGGGCGTCGTCCGCCGGGGGAATACCGACGTTTATCGCCAGGTTCCTCTGCTGCGGGCGCTGAAGAGATGCGGACTGCCCGTTCCCGAGGTCCCCTGGGCCTCGCCGGACGAAGATCAGCTGGGGACGCCGTTCCTGGTGATGGAGCGCCTGCCGGGGCGGGTGTTCGTGGTCTGGGAGCCGCACGCATCGTTCTTGCGCGATCCGGCCCATGTCAGGGAAATCTGGCTTCAGGCGGCCGGGCTGTTGGCGCGGGTCCATCTGGTCGATTGGCGTCAGGTGCTGCGCGACTGGGAGAAGCCGAGAGCGTTGCCGGAGGAACTCGATCGCTGGACGAAGCTGCTGCGTCACGCCGAAGATCCGGATTGGCATGCGGCCGGCGCGCAGCTCGGGACGCTGCTTGCCTCGCGCATGCCGGACGAAGCGCCGGTGGGCCTCGTCCACGGCGATTTCCAGCCCGGCAATATTCTATTTGAGAATGGCAAAGCGGGCGGCCTGATCGACTGGGAGCTGGCATCGATCGGCGCGCAAGGCCTCGACCTCGGCTGGATGTTGATGATGATCGATGGTCTGGCGTGGCATCCGGACTGGCGCCCGGTCGCGCCCATTTCCGCCGGAGATCTGATTGGATCATACAGGCAGGCCGGCGGCCCGGCATTGCTGAACCTGGAATGGTATCAGGCGCTCGCGCATTACCGTCTCGGCGCGATCGCCTGCCTCAACGTCAAACTCCATCGAACGGGCAAGCGTCCGGATGCCCTGTGGGAACGCTTCGCGCCCTCCATTCCGTTCCTGTTCGCCCGCGGCATCGCTTTGGCCGAACGCGCGACCGTCCATGACCCAGAAGGAAGCCGTTGAATGATCGATTTCGAACTTCCCGCCGACCTCGTCGAGCTGCGCGATCGGGTGCAGAGCTTCATCGCCGAAAAGATCGTGCCGTATGAGAACGATCCCCGGCAGTCCGCCCACGGCGCATCCGAACCCCTGCGCCGGGATCTCGTCGCGCTGGCGCGGCAGGCCGGTCTGCTGTCACCGCACGCGCCGACCGAATATGGCGGGCTCGGGTTGGATCACCGCGGCATGGCGGTGGTCTTCGAAGCCGCTGGCTGGTCGACATTGGGTCCGCTGGCGCTGAACATCCAGGCGCCCGACGAAGGCAACGTCAATCTGCTCAACGCCATCGCCACGCCCGAGCAGAAAGCGCGCTGGCTCGCGCCCCTGGTCCGCGGCGAAATCCGCTCGGTGTTCTCGATGACGGAGACCGTCAGCGACGGCGCAGGCTCCGACCCCTCGCTCCTCAACACCGTCGCGCAACAGGACAGCGAGGGGTTCCTGATCACGGGCAGCAAGTACATGATCACCGGAGTGCCGGACGCCACGATCAACATCGTCATGGCGCGCACGCTCGACCCCCACGGCAAGGATCTCGGCGCGACGATGTTCTTCGTCGATATGGATGCGCCGGGGTTTCGCGTCGACCGCATGCTGGAGACGATCGATTCGAATTCTCCCGGCGGTCACGCGGAGGTTTCGTTCGACCGCGTCCGCGTGACGCCGGATCGCGTGCTGGGGCAGGTCGGCCAGGGCTTCCGCAATGCCCAGGTTCGACTTGGACCCGCGCGGCTGACGCACTGCATGCGCTGGCTCGGTGCGGCGCGGCGCTGCCAGGCGATCGCGGTGGACCACGCCAGGCGCCGGCATTCGTTCGGTCGCACCATCGGCGAGCACCAGGGGGTGGGATTCATGCTGGCCGACAACGAAATCGATCTGCATCTGTCGCGTCTGGCGATCTGGCACACCGCGTGGCTTCTGGATCAGCACGACAAGGCGCGCAACGAAACCAGCATGACGAAGGTATTCTGCTCCGAGGCGCTGGGCCGGGTGGTCGATCGCTGCCTGCAAATTCTCGGGTCGGTCGGCATTACCCGCGATACCGTCGTGGAGCGGATCTATCGCGATATCAGGCCGTTCCGCATCTATGACGGTCCTTCCGAAGTTCATCGTCACGTGCTGGCCCGCCGCATCCTGTCGCAGAATGATCCGATGAAGAGGTGAGGGACATGCCGAACCGGCCGAGCTACGAGCAAACATACGCGTCGTTTCGCTGGAACATTCCCGCGCGCTACAATATCGCGACCGACGTTTGCGACCGTCATGCCGGCGATCCCGGCAAGGTGGCCCTGATCGGCGTGGATAACGACGGCAAGACCCGGGAAATCACCTTTCGCGAGGTGCAACGCAGCGCCAATCAACTGGCGAACCTGCTGGTGTCGCTCGGACTGGTCAAAGGCGACCGGGTCATGCTGCTGCTGGGCCAGAACGCCTGGACGGCGATCGGGCATGTCGCCTGCTGGAAAGCCGGGCTGATCTCGGTGCCCGCCTCGGCCTTGTTCGCGGCCGATGCGATCGCCTACCGTCTCAATACCGTGGGGGTGCGGGTCGTGATCACCGACTTCGCCAACTTGCCGACGATGGAGAAGGCGAGGCCGCTCGCGCCCTCGGTGGAGCATGTCTTCCTGATAGACGGGGCGGCACCGAATGCGGCTTCGCTCGCCCGATGCCTCGAATCTGCCCGTGACAGCTTTGAGAATGTCGACACCGCGGCCGACGATCCGGCGTTCCTCAATTTCACGTCGGGCACGACCGGCAATCCAAAGGGCGCGCTGCAGGCCCATCGTTCGATGCTCGGGCACCTTCCGGGAATCGAGCTGGGCTTCGACGGCTTTCCGCGGCCGGGCGACTGCATGTGGTCGCCGGCGGACTGGGCGTGGCTCGCGGGCTTGATGGACGTGCTGATGCCCGCCTGGTTCCACGGCGTCCCCGTGCTGACCTTTCGTGCGCCGCGCTTCGATCCGGAGCAGGCGTTTGCCATGATGGGCAGGCATCGCGTGAGGACCGCCTTGCTCACGCCCACGATGCTGCGCGTCATGCGGCAGATTCCCGATCCGGTGAAGCGTTACGGCATCGACCTGCGCGCGATCATTTCCGGCGGCGAGTCGGTCGGCAAAGACCTGCATGAATGGGCCAACGACGCGCTCAGGGCTCCCGTCAACGAGATGTTCGGCCAGACCGAATGCAATCTCGTGCTGGGGTCGAACGGCAGCATCATGCCGGTCAAGCCCGGGGCATTGGGGCGCGCCGTGCCCGGACATATCGCCGGGATCGTCGACGAACATGGCCAGCTGCTGCCGACCGGCACGATCGGCAATCTGGCTTTTCGCAGCCCGGATCCGGTGATGATGCTGGAGTATTGGCAAAATCCCGAGGCCACCCGCAGCAAGTTCGCGGACGGCTGGCTGATAACCGGCGACCTCGCACGTTGCGACGAAGACGGCTATTTTTGGTTCCAGGGGCGCGCCGACGACGTCATCACCAGCGCCGGCTACCGCATCGGCCCCTCCGAAATCGAAGACGCGCTGGCCCGGCATCCCGCGGTGGTGATGGCGGCAGCCGTCGGCGTCCCGGACCCGATCCGCACCGAGTCCATCAAGGCGTTCGTTGTCCTGAAGGAAGGGATAGCGCCGGACGAGGCGCTGGTCGAGAACGTGCGCGACTTCGTGCGCGACCATTTGGCCAGGCACGAAGTGCCGCGCGAGATCGAATTCGTCGCCGCGCTGCCGATGACGACGACCGGCAAGATCCTGCGCCGGGAATTGCGCGAGATCGAGCGCATCAGGGCTGCCGCGCGCAGCGGCTGACCCCACGCGAGGCAGATCGTTACAGATCGCCTTCCCGCAGCATCTCGCGCAGCCGGAATTTCTGGATTTTTCCCGACGGCGTTGCCGGCATGGCGTCCCGCACCACGAGTCGCTCGGGAATGTATTGCATGGCGAGCTTCTGCAGCCTCAGAAACTCCGTCATGACCGCAAAGTCGATGGTCTGACCTGCTTTCGGAACGATGACGGCGCAGGCACGCTCGCCCAGCCTTCCATCGGGGTAGGCGACAATGGCGACCTGGGCGACGGCGGGGTGCTTGTACAGGAGCGCCTCGATCTCGACGACCGGTATGTTTTCGCCGCCTCTGATGATGACGTCCTTGCTGCGGCCGCTGATGCGGATATAGCCGCTGGCGTCGATGCGGGCGAGATCGCCGGTGTCGAACCAGCCCTCGGCGTCCGTGCCGTTCCATTGCGGGCGCTTCAGATAGCCGCCGAAGTTCGAACAGGCACGAACCACGAGCCGGCCGATCTCGCCGGGCGGCAGGGGCTTGCCTTCGGCGTCGACGACCCTGACCTCGGCGCCGGGCAGCGCGCAGCCGTCGGTCGTGAAGGCGAGGTTGTCGTCGTCGTCGAGCTTGATCAGGGTGACCGCGCCGTTTTCCGTCATGCCCCAGGCCGAAACGATCTTGGCGCCGAGCGTGGCGCGGGCCTGCTCGACCAGCGGTCCCGGAATCGGCGCACCGGCGCACAGGAAGGTCTTCAGACTCGGCACGCCCTTGCCGGTCTCCGACACCGCGCGCGTGAGATCGGTCAGAAAAGGAGTGGAAGCCATCGTGAAGGTGACGCCTTCCTGGCGGATGATCTCGGTCGCCTTGGCCGGATCCCAGACGTCCTGCAGGATGACGCTCGCCCGCAGCATGATCGGCATCATCAGGCCATACATGAAACCGGTCTGGTGGGCCAAGGGCGAGGCCATCAGAACGATATCGTCCTTTCCGAGCTTCAGACGTTCCGCATAGGGAATGATGTTCGCCATCAGCGTGTTGGCCGAATGCATCACGCCCTTCGGCTCGCCCGTGGTGCCGGAGGTGTAGATCAGCTGGGTGATGTCGTCGGGGCCGGGGCGGTTCGACGCCAGGATTTTGGGCGCATCCGGCTCCTTCTCCCATTCCGGCTTCGTCAGCAGCGTATCGAAGTCGTCGGCGCCTTCGCCGTCGACGACGACAACGCGCTTCAGCGACGGGAGCTGCGATTGAAGGCCTCGGGCCATCCCCTCATGATCGAAATTACGGAATAGTCTGGGAACGACCAGTATCTTGGCCTCGCCGTGCCTGAGCATGAAGCCGAGCTCCCGCTCGCGAAAGATCGGCATCAGCGGATTGAGGACCGCGCCCAGGCGCGAGCAGGCGAGGTACAACAGACTGAACTGCCACCAGTTCGGCAACTGCATGGCGACGACGTCGTTGCGCCCGACGCCGAGGCGCGACAGCCCGACCGCGATCCGGTCGGCCAACGTCGCAAGCTCCCGGTAGGTGAACCGGCGGACCGCGCCGGCGTCGAGGCGAAACGACGTCAGTGCCAGCTTGTCCGGGCAAGCGGCAAGGCAGGCGTCGAGATCGTCATTGATCGTGCGATCGTGCCAATACCCGCCCGCAATGCTCGCGGCGCGTCGCGGCGGCAGAAGAACGGCATCGAATTCCATGGGTTCGTCTCCGGTTCAGGTTCGTTTGCGTCCTTCAGGCGGGGACCGCGGCGCGGCCGGCGCGGGCACGGGCGATGATGGTCTTCATGATCTGGGCGGTGCCGTCGCCGATCTGGAAGCCGAGCACGTCGCGCAGCCGCTGCTCCATCGGCCCGCGGTCGTAACCGCCATGGCCGAACATCAGCAGGCATTGATGCACGGCATCGTAGGCGAGCTTGGGCGCCCACCACTTGCACATGGCTGCTTCCGCGGTGTGCGGCGCTCCGTTGTCCTTCAGCCACAGTGCCTGCAGGCAAAGCAGCCGGGCCGCCCTGACCTGCGTTTCGAGTTCGGCGAGCGGATGCGACACGCCTTGAAACGCCGACAATGGCTGCCCGAACGCCTGCCGCTGCGCGACATAGGCCCAGGTTTCTTCCAGCGCGACGCCCGCGACGGCGAGAACCTGCAGTCCGATCAAAGCGCGGGAGAAATCGAAACCCTGCATCACCTGCACGAAGCCCTTGTTCTCCTCGCCGAGGCGGTGCGACACGGGCACGCGAACGTTTTCGAAGAAGATCGAGCCGCGCCCGATCGCGCGCTGGCCGTGACAATCAAAGCGGCTGCGCGTGATGCCCGGCAGGTCCATCGGAACGAGGAGCGCGGTGACGCCATGCGCGCCGGATTCCGGCGTTCCGGTTCGGCCGAATATCACCGCGGCATCGGCCTGATCGGCCGCTGAAATCGAGGTCTTTTCGCCGTTGACGACATATCGGTCGCCGATCCGCTCGATCTGCAGGCGCAGATTGGCCGCGTCCGAGCCGCCGCGCGGTTCGGTCAGCGCGATCGCCAGCAGCGCTTCGCCACGCGTCAGCCGGGTGAGCCATGGCCGGACGACCTCCGGCCGGCCGTGATAGCACAGGATCTGGCCGTTCAGCGAGGCCAACAGATTGACGTAGGAAATACTGAGGTCGGCGCGGGCGATCTCTTCATGGATGACGCCGGCTGCGAGCGAGCCCATTCCGAGACCACCGAATTCCTCCGGCAGCTCGGGCGCGATGAATCCCATTTCGCCCATCGCCTTCATCAGGGTGCGATCGAGAACGCGCGTCCGGTCACGCTCCTGGAATCCCGGAGCGATGCGGGCAGCAGCAAATCGCCGAACCTGATCGCCGAGCGCGACCAGATCCTCGTTGAGATACGGGTTCACCTGCCTCTCCTCCCTCTGACATGGACCGCCGGGCCGCCTGAGGGCGGTCTTGAATGCGGTTCGTTATTTGGAGAACTTGCGGAAGTCCGGTTTGCGCTTCTCCTGCAGCGCCTTGACGCCTTCGCGGGATTCCTCGGTGTCGTAATAGAGCTTGAGCGCGTACATCCCCATGCCGGCGATGCCGGCCTGATGGGCGGTGTCCATGTTGAAGCTGCGCTTGGCGATTGCGATCGCGGTCGGGCTGCGCTCGCACAGTTCTTCGCCCCACCTCTGGACTTCGGCGTCGAGCTGATCGTGCGGCACGCAGGTATTGGCGAGGCCCATCGCGACCGCTTCCTGGCCGCTATAGCGGCGGCACATGTACCACATCTCGCGGGCCTTCTTTTCGCCGACCACCCGCGCCAGGAACGCCGTGCCGTAGCCGGGATCGACCGAGCCCATCTTGGGGCCGACCTGGCCGAAAATGGCCTTCTCCGAGCAGATCGTCAGGTCGCAGATCGTGCACAGCACGTTGCCGCCGCCGATCGCGTAACCCTGCACGCGCGCGATCACCGGTTTCGGCACGTCGCGGATCGCCGTGTGCAATTCTTCGATGGGCAGGCCGATCGTGCCCCTTCCGTCGTAATTGCCGTCATGGGCCGACTGGTCGCCGCCGGTGCAGAACGCGCGATCGCCGGCGCCGGCGAGCACGATGGCGCCGATGTCCTTGTCGTAGCCGGCCTTGTACAGGGCCTTGATCAGTTCGTCGCAGGTCTTGCCGCGAAACGAATTCATCTTCTCCGGCCGGTTGATGATGATCCAGGCCACGCCGTTGCGAATCTCGTAGATGAGGTCTTCGAATTCCATCTGTTTTCTCCCGAAGGTTTTAGGGGCGGGTGAGGGCCGATCAGCCGTTCATCGTCAATCCGCCGGACACGCTCAGCACCTGGCCCGTCACATAGCCCGCGTCGTCGCTGGCGAAGAACAGGATGGCGCCCGGCAAATCGTCGGGCTGGCCGATGCGGCCGAGCGGAATCGAGCGGCGGAAGGCTTCCTCCAGCTTTTCCGGATTGCCGGCGCCCTCCTTGTAGTCGGCAAACAGCGCGGTATCGGTCGGACCGGGGCATACGACGTTGACGTTGATGCCGTGGCGGGCGTGCTCACGGGCAATCGTTTTCGAGAACGCGACAATTCCGCCCTTGCACGCGGCATAGACCGCCTCGCCGGACGAGCCGACCCGCGCGGCATCGGACGAGATATTGACGATACGCCCCGATTTGCGCGCGACCATGCCGGGCAGCACCGCGTGATGCATATGCAAGGCGCCGATCAGGTTGATGGCGATCAGCCGGTCCCATTGCGCCGGTTCGGTTTTGGTGAAGGGACGGAAGATATCCCAACCGGCATTGTTCACGAGCACGTCGATCGGCCCGAGTTTGGATTCCGCCGCAGCCACCGCGGCATCGACGCTCAATCGGTCGGTGATGTCGCATCGGATCGCCTCGGCGGTGCCGCCGCCGGTGCGGATCGATGCGGCGACCTTCTCGGCCGCGTCGAGATTGAGGTCGAACACGGCAACGCGCGCGCCTTCGCCGGCGAATCTCCGGCAGGTCGCCCCGCCGATGCCGCCGCCGCCACCGGTGACGACGACGGTTTTGCTGTCGAAACGTTTCATGACGCGCCTCCCATGTCGATGCCGGGCTCGGCCCCGGTTTGCTGCGCTACCGGTTCTCGACCAAACTGGTTGCCGGCTTGGCCAATTTATAGCAATATGTTGTCATAACTCCTTTTCCGGCACAAGATGGTTTGCCATGAAAAATTCTGACAAAAAGCCGAACCTGCCCAAAGCCAAGGACGCCGCCAGGATGGAGTTGGCCAACCGGTTGTTTTTCCGGCTCTATCAGTGCGCCAATATGTTGCATAAGACCGGCAGTCGCGCGATCGAGGCGGAGGGGCTGACGACGCAGCAATGGGCGGTGCTCGGCGCGCTGTCCCGCGACGAGGCGCATGCCGGCATGGGAATCGGCGAACTCGCCAAATATCTGATGGTGAGCCGTCAGAATCTGGCGGGGCTGGTCAGTCGCATGGAGCGGGACGGGCACATATCAATCGCCTCCGACACCCGCGACCGGCGCTCCAGGATCGTGACCATGACCAACTCCGGCCGGCACGTCTGGCAGGTGCTGGCCCAGCCCAAGATTCGCGCCTACTACGAAGAAATCCTCGCCGGTTTTTCGATCAACGACACCGCGCATGCGCTGCATTATCTGCTCAAGATTCTCGAGAACATGAAACGCCTGGATAAAGAGCAGCTCAAGGACCAGGACGAGGATCAGGCGGATTGATGTCCGCTTTGTCAGCCCGTTAAGAAAATCTGCAGACCACCGGTAATTTGCCCGCACCATTTCAGGAACATTTTGGTTGCCGACGGCGCTGCGCGCGACGGAATCGCCGGGTGGTCTCAGACCGTCCTGCGAAACAGAAATTCGATCGTGACCAGTGTCGTTGCAATCGCGATGGTGATAAGCGCCATCAGCATGAGATTGAGCGAGGCCGTCGGCTCGGCTTTGTGTTCGATAATGGACGGCGGTCCGGCCCGGGCAATATCGATCCGGCGCGCCTCGGGCGAGGGCATTGATGGCTCGATATCCACCCATCGATCTGTCCATGACGTCTGCGGAGCCGTCTGCGCAGGTTCGTCATTGGACAACATCTCCGACATCGACTCATGCCACTTGGGCTGATCAATGTTTCGCCGAACTTCATGGAGGCGGCGGCGTGCCCGGTCGCCGTGAAACCGGGCGTGTCGACGTGCCGGCGTCGCGTCCCAGCAACGATCCGGGCCGTGCCAATAGATATGCAGGGAACCGAAATGCTGCCGCGCCTCGGCTTTGCCCATGCAGGAGGGTGAGGCGGCGGATGGCGTCGCCACCACCACGATCATTAACATGGATATCGCAATCACCGCGACAGGCATGGGTTGCCCCGTATCACCGATACAGCAGTCGCCTCCGCCGAGGTGTCGCTTCTCCTAAAGGCAATAAATTACCAACTTACGAATCGTCAGCAGTTTTAAAGGACAACATGCTTGTCCGATTCACGATCAGCGTCAGCAAACGCCGATTTCCTCCCGAACGTCTTTGTCCGGTTTCCGACCTAAACGACCACCCTGCATCCGAACGGGTGTAACCAATGGTATGTCCGACGCCTGAACGTCTGCGATCCGAATTGACGACTCGGCTTGAGGCTTGCCGAGGTGACATTCTCTCTCGTGAGCTGGAGAGGCGTCCGTTCAGTCGGCGGCTTTCGATTTCAGCAGGGGACAGCGGCCATGGATCTTCGGTATGTAGCAGACGACTCCGGCATGAATCGAAGCGATCCGTTCGGGCGCGAGGCGCCGGCTTCATCCTGGCCTCCCGCGGATTCCCTGCCGCTGTTCTCGATTGATACCGGACATAACAGCGCCGGCGATGGTGGCAACGGATTTTTTGCCGGGAGCCTCATCGACAGCAGCTACGCTGCGTTCGAGCCGTTCAATATGGCGCAGTCGGGCGCCGACGCGACGGCCGGCGCATACCAGACGAACATCGGAATTTTTGACCAGGGCGCGATCCAGATTGCCGGAATCGGCGGCGATGGCGGCAACTCCAACGCCGCAATGGGCGGAAACGTCGGCGCGTCCGGATCGTTCGGCTCCGACGCGATCGCGACGGGAGACAACAGCGCCGGCAATGGCGGCAATGGCTACTTCTCAGGGGCAATCGTGCATGCGCCTGTCGCGGTCTTTGATCCGGTCAACATTGCAGTCGCGGGCTTCGACGGCAGCGCTGACGCCCGCCAGGCGAATACGGTTCAATTCCATCAAGGTGCGACGCAGATCGCCGGCGTGGGCGGCAGTGGCGGGAGCGGCAATGTGGCGCTGGGCGGCGGCGCGTCGGTGTTCGGAACGGCTGCGCCGTTTCACCCCATCTGGTCTGGCCACGCGTCCGACCAGGGCAGCATCGGCTCCGAGGCAGTCATCAGCGGTGATAATCACGCCGGCAACGGCGGCGACGGGTCCTTCTATGGCAGCCTCGTTCATACGTCCGTTGCGCTGTACGACCCGGTCAACATCGCCGTGGCGGGGTACAATTCCAGTGCCCACGCCGATCAATCGAACAATGTGGAGTTCGACCAGAGCGCCTTTCAGATGGCCGGCGTCGGCGGTAACGGCGGAAACGGCAATGCTGCGATCGGCGGAGACGCCGGCGGCCTCCTGTCCCTCCTGGGCCTGACTGGCTCGGACGTCATCGCGACCGGGGGCAACGGCGCCGGTTCCGGCGGCGACGGCCATTTCGCGGGCAGTCTCGTCGACCTCAGCATCGCAATCTACGCACCGATCAACATTGCGGTCGCCGGCGTGAACTCCACGGCCGACGCTCAGCAGACCAACAACGTCCAGTTCGATCAGGGCGCGATCCAGATTGCCGGAATCGGCGGTGATGGCGGCCACGGCAACGCGGCGTTGGGTGGCGATTTCGCCATGCATATGCTGGCGGACGCTCACTTGCTCGCTCACGCCTAGTCGCACCGGAGTTGCCCGGCCTCGCCGGCGAGACAACAGCCTTTTGGGCGTACATCCCTTCGGATGAGGTGGCATCAGCTTTGGTAGCTTGGCCGACACCGTGCGCAAAACCAAGATCGGGGCCGTCCAAATTGGGACGGGCAGTGTGAAAACCAACTCAGGGAGACTGACATGACAAAGGCATCGTTCCCTTCCGACACGATCGCGCTCAAGGCAATTTCGACAGGGGGCAACAGCGCCGGAAACGGTGGAGACGGCTATAACTCGGGCAACATCAGCAACAGCCCGCATATCAACTTCGACCCGTACAACAAGGCGGACGGCGCCGACGTGCATGTCAACACCGGCGATCAGGTACATCAAATGGCAGATTGGCAAGCCGGCGGCGCAAACGCCAATGCGCAGTGGTTTGCCCAGGCCCACGGCGGGATGGCCACGTCGAACGGCAACCAGAGCTCCGACAGCGGTCATGACACGTCCAACGTGAATGCCAGCACGACGGCCTACCAGTCCAACTTCCTCGCGGCGGACATGCATCAGAGTGCGGCTGCCGGCATTGGCGGAAACGGCGGAAACGATAACGCGGCGGTGGGTGGGGACGTGCATTTCGATCCCACTATCGAGTCCGCGAACCTGAACGACGTGCTCAACCATTCCGAACAATTCCATGTCGACGATTTCGTTCATGTCTGATCGGCGTCAATAAGAAGAGCAGAGACCGGCGGCCCGATGCCGCCGGTTCTCAAAATTCGTCGCGAAGTTTGGAGATGACGGCGCGAGAAGGATCGGACCTCAAATCTCTGCAGGGGGACCGCAATGCCGATACCGCCGCTCCGGCTGCAAATGATGCCACCGCCGCAGACGCCCCTCGAAGCGGCGCTTCGGGCTTGCGTCGGCTCGCTCGGACTCGTGTTTGCGTATAGCTGCAGTTACAATCTGCTTCTGCTTGCTCCTTCGATCTATCTGCTTCAGATCTATGATCGGGTCCTGTCGAGCCGCAGCGCCGATACCCTCCTGATGCTGACGCTGATCGTGGCCTTTACCGTCGTGGTCGGCGGAGTACTCGACGCGTTGCGCCGCGCCGCAATGGGCAGAATCGGCGCGTGGCTCGAAGAGCGACTTCGTCCGGCGGTGCTCTCCGCCTGCTTCGACTACGCCTATCGATCGGATCCGGCCCGCGCATCCGAGGCGTTTCGCGATCTTACGACCTTGCGGCAGTTCGCCGAGTCAGGAGCATCCTCGATGCTGTTTGACGTGCTCTGGTCGCCGCTCTTCCTGGTCGTTCTTTTCCTCGTACACCCCCTGCTGGGTGCGATAGGCGCGGTGAGTGCGCTCCTGCTGTTTGGCCTCGGATTTGCCGGAGACTTCGTCACTGCAGCCCCGATGGCGCGGTCGGCCGCGGCGCTGACGAGGAGCCATGGACGGTTCGGCATGGCCGTCGCAAACGTCCATCTCATCAGGGCGATGGGAATGCTCGATGGCGCCGCGCGCTTCGTCCACCAGGCTGTGCAGGATGCACGGAGCGAGCACGAGGTGGTGCAACGCCGCAACGAGATCGTGATGTTGATCTCCAAACCGGTGCGGGCGCTGGCTCAGGTTCTGATCATGGGCTGTGCCGCCTGGCTCGTCCTCGAAGGGAGCAAGAGTCCGGCCATCATCTTTGCCACGTCCCTGTTGTTCGGTCGCACGCTCGCACCCATCGAAGGAGCGATTGCAGGCTGGAAGGCCTTCGCGATGGCGTCAGCCGCCTACCGTCGGCTCAACGGCGTCATGGCTGCGGTCAATCCGGCCGCGGACGTCAAGGACCTCTCGGACGGTCCCAAGGGCAGCCTTGTCGTCAACAACGTCGGCGTCGCCCCGCCCGGATCGGGCCATTTGACACTGAAGGGTGTGTCGTTCCGTCTCGCGCCCGGTGAATGCCTCGGCATCATCGGTCCATCCGGCTCCGGAAAATCCACGCTCGGCAAGATCATCGCCGGAATTTCCGCGCCAACGGCGGGTTCCGTCC
>JBAUUA010000241.1:0-3283 GCA_049582465.1 Bradyrhizobium sp.
GCCATGAACGGCGTTTCGAGCCTGCCTTCATCGACCTGCGCAGGCGGTTTGCATCCGGCGAATTCGGCCGCCCGCTGCTGCTGGAGGGCAATTTCAGCCAGGACAAATTCCTGAAATTGCCCGGCGACAACTGGCGGCTGTCGGATGCCACAAATCCGGTCGGCCCGCTGTCGGCCACCGGCATTCACCTGGTCGATCTGTCGATCGCGCTACTCGGCCGGCCCGTCAGCGTGTGGGCGCGGCTCGCGCGATTGGGCAGCGATTTCGAGAACGGCGACACGCTGTCGATGACGATCGGCTTCGAAGGCGGCGCCACTGCGTCGCTGGGCGCGGTGCTGGTGACCCCGTTCATGGGGCGGCTCGCCCTGCTCGGCTCGAAAGGCTGGATGGAAATCCGCGATCGCAGCCATCCCGAAAATTCGACCGGCTGGGATGTGACCAGCGCGCATCGGGACCAGACGTCGATGATGACTTTCTATCCGCCGCATCCGGCGGTCCGGGACAATCTGGAGGCCTTCGGCCGCGCCGCGCTTGGGCAAGCGCCCTACCCGGTCTCGCCGGTCGAGATGCTGACGAATGTCCGATGCTTTGAAGCGATCCAGCGGTCGGTGAAAACCGGCACGATCGAGGCCATCTAGTGCCGATTCAGCCAACGGCCTTTACCGGCGGGCGCCTGGGGGTGGCCGGCGCAGCGGCGACGCGTCCGAAGCCTGCCAGAAAAACGTCCAGCGCATCGCCGATCATCCGGTCCTTGTCTTCGAGCACCGGAGATTCGTAGATGTATTTGCGGACCCCGTAGTAGAATATGCCGCTGTGAAACACCCAGGCCATCTCCAGCTCAGCGGCGGTCGGCTTGCTTTGCGCCGGAAGCCCCGCTTCGTGGCGGCATTCCCTGATGATGTGCGTCAGGATCTTGTCCCGCACCACGCCGACGTACCAGCGGTTGATGTCCAATCCCTTCAGGCCCGAATAGAGATAGATGCGCAGCCATTTGCGGGTGAAGATCACATCGGTATAGGCGTGATAGAACTCCTGCAGCCTGTCGCGGATCGGCCGGGAGCGGTCGGTGAGCAGCTTCTCCCAGCCGGTGTCGAGCGGCTCCAGATAGACCGTGCGATAGACTTCCTTGATCAGATCGTCCTTGCTGGGAAAATAGCGGTATAGCAGCGGCTGGGTGACGCCCAGCCGGCGCGCCAGATCGCGCGTACCCCCGCCAAATCCTTCGTCCGCGAAAAATTCGGTCGCCTTGGCGACGAACTCCCTGCGGCGATCGTCAGGAGCTAACCGCTTCTGCTTCGCGCGAGCGCGCTTGGGCGGCGGTTTCCTGCTCATGGCTTCGACGCTGAACCGCCGTCGCCGGGGAGAAAGCGCCCATAGCCGCCACGCGCAAACAGCAGCGGCTCCTGCCGGTTGTAGGCATAGGCCTCGACGGCGCCCAGGAAGATGACGTGGTCGCCGCCATAATATCGGCCTGCCGAGCGGCACTGGAAATTGGCCACGCTGTCGGCAAGCAACGGCGTTCCGCCGAGCCCCGGAGTCCAGTCGACGCCGACGAACTTTTCTTCCGAGGATTTTGCGAATTTGTTGGCAAGCGCCTGCTGCGATGCGCCCAGCACATTGACAGCGAAATGGCTGGCGTCCTGGAAGATGCTCAACCCCTGCGAAAACATCCCGAGGCTCCAGAGTACCAGCGGCGGGTTCAGCGAGACCGAGGCGAACGAATTGCAGGTCAGCCCATAGGGCTTTCCATTGGCCGCGATGGCCGTGATGATGGTGACGCCCGTGGCATAGGTGCCAAGCGCATTGCGGAAATCCCTGGGATCGATCGGCGAATGATCGCTGGCCAGTTCGTTAGCCGGGTCAGGATTGGTCGGATGCTTCGGGGCGTCAGTCATCCGCCGTCTCAAAGCGTCAGATTTTCGGAGGGCAAGCCAAGCGCAACCCGACCGTAGTTGGTGCCAGCCGCATCGAAATTGAACGCGATGTGCGAATTGATCGCGTGGGCATCGCGAAACTGCCGCTGCAGGACTCCCGTCGTGAACAATCCGCGCGCTCCGCTTGCTGAAAACAACAACGATACTGCCTCCGTGCAGAGATTGACGGCAAAGGCGCCATCGCGGCGTGATTTGGTCTTGCCGGCGATATCCGGAACATAGCCACGCCTGGCATCGGCCATCGCCTCGATGCAGGTCGAACGCATGATCAGACGGGCCGCATCGATCTTGGCGGAAGCCTCGGCAATCTTGATCTGCGTACTCTGGAGGTCGCCGATCTTGGCACGATTGTAGGTCGAGGCCCGATGCCGCGCGATTTCGACATAGTCGTCGAGACAGGCTTGCGCGTTGCCAAGCGCCACGCCGGAAAGCACATAGGGAAACAGCGAGAACACCGGCAGCGCGTAAAGCGCATTCGGGTTGACGGCGCTGCCGGGAGTCGGCCCACCGTCAAGATCGCTCACCGCCAGCGTCATGGGCTCGGCAACAAAGGCGTCTTTTACCTCGACGTCGTTCGATCCGGTTCCACGCAATCCGGTCGCGTTCCAGGTGTCGAGGATCTTGTAGTCGCTCTTGTTGACCAGAAAGATCCGGTACTCGATGCCATCGGCCTCATCGTCGGAGGAAACGACGCTTGCCAGCATATTCCACTCGCAGGAATCCACCCCCGACGAAAATGGCCACTTGCCGCTCAGCGCATATCCGCCGTCCACTTTCCTGGCACGGCCGGCTGGAAAAATGAAGGAAGATGCAATCAGGGCATTGGCGTCCTTGTTCCAGACCAGATCCTGGGCGCGCTTGTCGAACATGCCCAGCATCCAATGGTGGCTGGCGAGATTGGCGAAATTCCAGGCCACTGACGCGTCGGCCTGACCGATCGCATCGGCGCAATCGACCAAAGCGACATAGTCGAATTCGGAGCCACCCACCCGCTTCGGCTGCATAATCCGGAACAAACCTGATTCATGCAACTCACGCTCGGTTTCGGGCGGCAGTCGCCGCAACTCTTCGGTTCGGGAAGCCCGCTCGCTCAGGCGCGGGATCAGGGCCCTGGCGCGGGCAACCATGGCGGCATAGGCACCGTCCGCGTCCGGTCCTGAGGGAAACCTTGCGCTTGGCTGCTGGCCGGCACCTGCCATTGACGTTTCCTCGCTCGCCCCTTGTTAACGTGGCCGAGACTGACTTTGTTGTTTATCGCCTGATCACCCATTGTTCAAGACGCCACTCTGCCGTTTGGATGCTCCCCGCGTTGCAAGCACCGGGCCCCGGGTGAACGCATCGCGCTTGAC
>JBAUUA010000242.1:0-1925 GCA_049582465.1 Bradyrhizobium sp.
CGATGGTCGGGCCGATCGCGGGCGCGAAGGTGGCCGACAGCGCGAACAGCGCCAGCCCGGCCGGCTGCTTCGCCTTCGGCAACAGCGTGATGATCAGCGTAAAGGCCATCGGGATCAGCACGCCGCCAGAAAAACCCTGCAGCGCACGAAGGGCGATCATCTGCGGCAGGTCCTGCGCCATGGCACAGGCGGCGGAAAACACCAGAAACAGGATCGCGTTGGTCAGGAGATAGATCCGGATCGAGAACACCTGTGCAAGCCAGCCGCTCAAGGGGATCACCACGATCTCGGCGATCAGATAGGAGGTCGAGATCCAGCCGCCGTCGTCGATGCCGGCGCCGATCGCGCCCTGGATGTCCGCCAGCGAGGCATTGACGATCTGGATGTTGAGCACCGCCATGAAGGCGCCGAGGGTGGCGCCGAACACCGCGATCCAGGTCTTGACGGAGACCCCGGAGGCCGCCTTGTCCGGCGTCGCGCCGCCGCGCGGCTGAAGGGCGGGGAGGACGGTGTCGATGGTGGGCTGGAGTGCGGTCATGGGTGTCTCGTCTCGGCTGGCGGAGGCAGAATGCATTGGGCGGCGTGTTTCGATAATCCGTGAAGAATTGGAAGGATTATCCAGCACGGCTTGACGATGACGTGCTGGAAGGCTCGTTGGCTCAGCTGCCGTTCGCGCGGACGAAAGCGGTGTCGGACGCAAGCTGGTGCTGGGTTTCGCGCCCGGCGAGCACGGTGGCCTTGGTGTTGACGGTCGGTTCGGCCGACATGCCCGGACGCAGCAGCCCGGTTAGCCTGTGATCATCGAGCGCGATCTTCACCGGCACCCGCTGCACGATCTTGGTGAAATTGCCGGTGGCGTTATCCGGCGGCAGCAGCGCGAATTCCAGCCCGCTCGCCGGCGACAGGCTGTCGACGTGTCCCGTCAGCCGCGTGCCGCGGAAACCGTCGATCCGGATTTCGACCGGCTGGCCGTTGCGTACATTGGTGAGCTGGGTCTCCTTGAAATTCGCCACCACATAGACCGCGTCGAGCGGCACGACGGCCATCAGCTGCGTTCCCGCCTGCACGAACTGGCCCACGCGCAACGACCGCGCGCCGACGGTACCGTCGACCGGCGCCGATATCTCAGTGTAGGACAGGTTCAGCGCCGCCTGCTGCGCGACGGCGCGGGCGTGATCGAGCTGCGCCACGGCCTTGGCGCGGTCGGTGGAGAGAACGTCGACTTTCCGCCGCGCGGCGAGCAGGCCGGACTGGCTGTGCTGCACCTGCGCGGTCTTTTCGCGCAGCGCCGCATCGGTCTGCTGGGCGCGCTGGATGGTGCCGGAGCCGGACTTCATCAGATCGTCGTAGCGGGCGCGTTCTTCCTGCGCGAATTTCAGATTGGCCTCGGCACCGGCGACATCGGCGGTTCCCTGTTCGATGATGGGCTGCTGCAGCGCGAGCTGCGCATCGAAATTGCGCACGGCGGCCTCAGATGCCTCGACATCGGCCTGCGCCTGTTCCAGCGCGGTGCGGAAATCGCGGTCGTCGATCCGGGCCAGCAGCTGCCCGGCCTTGACCGGCTGATTGTCGCCGACCAGCACCTGCGAGATGTAGCCGGACACTTTCGGCGAGATGATCGTGGAATCGGCCTTGACGTAGGCGTCGTCGGTCGATTCGAGGTAGCGGCCAGTGGTGAAGTAGCCGTAGCCGAAGTCCGCGGCAGCGGCGACGCCGAGCGCCACCGCCAGCCCCAGCGCCGCACGCTTGACTGCCTGCCGGGACGGGCGAAGGCTGGTTTTCGCATGCAAATCAGCGACATAGGATTGGTTCGACATGGCATCCTCCGGAGTGTGCGGCGTCCTCGTCAGAGGGCACTTTTGATACCGGCAAGATGCAATGATCTCCGTGATGTGATAATCGGGAAAAAAATGGAAGCATTATCC
>JBAUUA010000243.1:0-1940 GCA_049582465.1 Bradyrhizobium sp.
TGCAGATGGTCGCCGACGAGCAGACCCACAGCCTGCCCGACGATGCCGAGGCCGTCGAGCGTTTTGCCCGCTTCTTCGGCTACGACAGCCGCGCGGCGTTCGCCAAGGACCTGCTCGGCCATCTCAATATCGTGCAGCGGCATTACGAACAGCTGTTCGAGGGCGATCCCACCGGCACCGCGCAACTGCCGGCGGTGGACTACCTCGCCGGCCCCGAAGACCTGCGCCTGCTCGATTACCTCGCAACCCTCGGCTTCAAGAAACCGGTCATGGTGGCGGAGACGGTGCGGCAATGGCTGAGCGGCGATTACCGCGTGTTCCGGACCGAATCCACGCGCAACGCCTTCATCGAGTTCGTGCCAACGCTGATCGACGGCCTGGCGCATGCCGAAGAGCCCGACAGCGCCGTGACGGCCTTCGACCGCTTCCTGCAGGCGTTGCAGCGCGGCGGCCGGCTGATCTCGCTGCTGAGCCAGAACCGCGACCTCGTCGCGCTGGTGGCGCTGGTCCTCGGCGCCGCCCCGCGGCTCGGCGACATGCTGGCGCGGCAGCCGCAGATCATGGACGGGCTGATCGATCCGCGTTTCTTCGGCGCGATGCCGGACCAGCGCGAACTCTCCGCCCGGCTTGCGGCGACACTGGCGGATGCGAATTCCTACGAGGAGTTCCTCGACCGGTTGCGGCTGTTCGGCCAGGAAAGCCTGTTCCTGATCGGCACAAGAATCCTGTCCGGCACGGTTTCCGCGCAACAGGCGAGCGTTGCCTTCGCGGACGTCGCCGAGGGCATCGTCCACACCGTGCATGGCCTGGTCACCGACCGCTTCGCGGCCCAGCACGGCCGCATCAGCGGGCAGCAGACCGCGATCGTCGCGATGGGCCGGCTGGGCAGCCGCGAGATGACGGCCTCGTCCGACCTCGACCTGATCCTGCTCTACGATTTCGATCCCGAAAAGCCGGATTCCGACGGCCCGCGTCCGCTGCACGGCGCGCATTATTTCGCGCGCTTCACCCAGCGGCTGATCAGCGCCTTCACGACCCGGACGAACTACGGCGTGCTCTACGAGGTCGACATGCGGCTGCGCCCCTCGGGGCGGGCAGGGCCGGTGGCGTCCCACATCGCATCCTTCGCCGAATACCAGGAGCGCGAGGCCTGGACCTGGGAGCACATGGCGCTGACCCGCGCGCGGGTGATTTCGGCGCCGCCCGGCTTTCGCGCTCAAATCGAGAAGATCATCCGCGACGTGCTGATCCGGCCGCGCGACACGGCGGCCGTCGCCAACGACGTGGCGGAGATGCGCCGCGCCATTGCGCTGGAGAAGGGCGAGGACGACGTCTGGGACCTGAAATATGCGGCCGGCGGCATGGTCGATATCGATTTCATCGCGCAATTTCTGCAGCTCGTGCACGCCGCCGCCATGCCCGACATTCTCCACGTCTCGACGCGGCATGTGCTCGACAACGCCGCGCGGCTCGGCGTGCTGCCGCAAGCCTCGGCGGAAATCCTGCGTGCAGCGGCGCACCTTTATCACGACCTGACGCAGATCCTGCGGCTTTGCGTCAGCGAACGGTTCAAGCCGGAAAGCGCGGGCGAAGACCTGTTGCGCGTCATGGCGCGGGCCGGCGACGCCCCGGATTTTTCCTCGCTGCAGGCGCGGGTCAGGGAAACGCAAGGCGAGGTGAGGCGGGTGTTTCGCGAGATCGTGGAGGGCAGGGTAGTTTAACACGTTGCCGCAAATTCCTGATTCAATTTTCAAACGGCCTAACAGCGTCATTGCGAGCCAACGGGTCGGCGCGAAGCGCCGCCCGATGACAGGCTCCGCGAAGCAACCCATCGGGCAACAGAAGAAAGCTGGATTGCTTTTTTTGGCTCCCCCCCGTGAAGCGGTGGGAAGCCGCGATGTGATCACGCTTTTTCGCAGATTGGCCGATCTGTTCCTCTC
>JBAUUA010000244.1:0-3167 GCA_049582465.1 Bradyrhizobium sp.
TGGGTCGGCCCCTATGACGACGAGAAGCTCGGCTTCCAGAAGGTCGCCAAGTACTACTACTATCCCGGTTTCTGGGAAGGCGGCCCGACGGTTCACGCCTTCGCCAATCTCGACAAGTGGAACGAGCTGCCGAAGAGCTATCAGACCATCGTCAGCAACGCCTGTGCCAACGCCAATAGCTGGATGGCCGCGCGATACGACATGCAGAACCCGGCCGCGCTGAAGCGTCTGGTTGCCGGCGGCACGCAGCTTCGCCCCTTCACCAACGAAGTGCTGGAAGCCTGCCTGAAGGCGACCAACGAATTGTGGGGTGAAATTTCCGCGAAGAATCCCGACTTCAAGAAATCGATCGACTCGATGCAGGCCTATCGTTCCGACCAGTATCTGTGGTGGCAGGTTGCCGAATACACCTTCGACAGCTTCATGATCCGCTCGCGTACGCGCGGCTGACACCCCTTACGTCTTAAGTAGCAAAGACCTCGAAGCCCGGCCTTTCCGAAGGCCGGGCTTTTTGCATTGCGGCACGAGTTCGCCGTGGAAATCGGGAACCGGATGCTCCATGCTTGGCGCCAAGCCTCGACAAGAAGGCTCACAATCACATCACAGGGAGGAAGTGCTCAATGAAGCGTCGCGACTTTATCAAGGTCACCGGAATAGGCGTTGCAGGGGCTGCCACCATGGCGGCACCGGCGATCGCGCAATCGATGCCGGAAATCAAATGGCGCATGCCGACGAGCTGGCCGAAATCGCTCGATACGCTCTATGGCGGCGCGGAGATGATGGCCAAGGTCGTTGCCGAGGCCACCGACAACAAGTTCCAGATCCAGACATTCGCCGGCGGCGAAATCGTGCCGGGGCTGCAGGTGCTCGACGCCGTGCAGAACGGCACCGTCGAGATCGGTCACACCGCATCGTATTATTATTTTGGCAAGGATCCGACCTTTACCTTCGGCTCGTCGGTGCCGTTCGGCCCCAACATGCGCATCAACCAGGCCTGGTACATGCTGGGCGGCGGTAAAGAGGTGCTCGACGCCTTCTACAAGAAGTACAACGTGATATCGCTGCTAGCCGGCAACACCGGCTGCCAGATGGGCGGCTGGTTCCGCAAGGAGCTTACCAGCGTCGACGACCTCAAGGGTCTCAAATTCCGCATCGGCGGCTTTGCCGGCCGCGTGCTGCAGAAGATGGGCGCGGTGCCGCAGCAGATCGCCGGCGGCGACATCTACCCCGCGCTCGAGAAGGGCACGATCGACGGCGCCGAATGGGTCGGTCCCTATGACGACGAGAAGCTCGGGTTCTACAAGGTCGCGCCGCATTACTACTATCCCGGCTGGTGGGAAGGCGGCCCGATGCTGCTGTCTTTCGTCAATCTCGATAAGTGGAATGCGCTGCCGAAATACTACCAGAGCGTTCTCGAGCAGGCCGGTCACTACGCCAACAACTGGATGATGGCGAAGTACGACCAGTACAATCCCGCCGCGCTCCGCAGGCTGCTCGCCAACGGCACCAAGCTGCACGCCTTCTCGCCGCCGATCATGGAGGCTTCCTTGAAGGCTGCGAAGGAATTGCACAGCGAGGTCGCGGCGACCAACGCCGATTTCAAGAAGGTCTATGAGTCGCTGACCAACTTCTCGAGCAATAGCTATTCGTGGTTCCAGGTCGCCGAAGTCGGCTACGACAACTTCATGGCGCGTCACTCGCAGAGCTGATTGCGCCACACTCCACAGCCCAAATGCAAGAACCCCGGAACGAAAGCTCCGGGGTTTTTTGTTGCAACCGTCGCGGCGGCTAGTTTTTCGCCGGTGGGCCGAAATCCAGCGGCGGCGCTTCCTGCTGCGGAATCTCGATCTTGATGGTGTTCGGATCGACGGTCGACAGCGCGCCCTTGTAGTGCATCACCATCGAGGGGAACATGATGACCATGAGCACCATCACGACCTGGATCACGACGAACGGCACCGCGCCCCAGTAGATCTGACCGGTCGTGACGGCTTCCATGCGCTTGCCGGTGACGCGGTCGACATAGGGCTCCTTCGGCGCCACCGAGCGCAGATAGAACAGTGCGAAGCCGAACGGCGGATGCATGAACGAGGTCTGCATGTTGACGCCGAGGATCACGCCGAACCAGATCAGGTCGATGCCGAGATGTTCGGCGGCCGGCCCGAGCAGCGGAATGACGATGAAGGCGAGCTCGAAGAAATCGAGGAAGAAGGCCAGCACGAAGACGAAGGCGTTGACGAAGATCAAAAAGCCGATCTGGCCGCCGGGCAGGGAGGTCAGCAGGTGTTCGACCCAGACGTGCCCGTTGACGCCATAGAACGTCAGCGAGAACACGCGGGCGCCGACCAGGATGAAGACCACGAACGCCGAGAGTTTTGCCGTCGATTCGGTGGCCTGACGGATCAGGTCCCAGCTCAGGCGCCGCTTGGCGGCGCCGAGAATGATCGCGCCGGCCGCGCCCATCGCGCCGCCCTCGGTCGGCGTCGCCAGCCCGATGAAGATCGTGCCCAGCACCAGGAAGATCAGGAACAGCGGCGGCACCATCACGAACGTGGTCTGCTGCGCCATCGCGGACAGGAAGCGGAAGCCGGTCAGCTTGTCGATGATCCAGTTCAGGACCGCGACGAAGAACGCGAACAGGATGCCGAAGAACATGCTGAGCACGACGAAGTCGGCGCCGTGGGATTCGGAATTCCGCATCATGAACCAGCCGAACACGCAGCTGGCGATGAAGAGCATCAGCAGCGAAACCAGTCCGCGGCTGCCATCCTTCTCGCGGAAGCCAATCGCCTCCGGCGGCAAGCCGGGGGCGGCCTTCGGAAATACCAGGGTGACGAGGAACGCGTATCCGGCATAGAGCCCGGCCAGCACCAGTCCCGGAATGAAGGCGCCTTCGTACATGTCGCCGACCGACTTGCCGAGCTGGTCGGCCATCACGATCAGGACCAGCGAGGGCGGAATGATCTGCGCCAGCGTGCCGGAAGCCGCGATGATGCCGGTGGCCATCCGGCGGTCGTAGCCGTAGCGCAGCATGATCGGCAGCGAGATCAGCCCCATCGAGATCACGGAAGCTGCGACCACGCCGGTGGTGGCCGCGAGCAGGGCGCCGACGAACACGACGGCGTAGGCGAGGCCGCCGCGGATGGTGCCGAACAACTGCCCGATGG
>JBAUUA010000245.1:0-2937 GCA_049582465.1 Bradyrhizobium sp.
ACTACGAGGTGCTGCCGTCGGTGGTCGATCCCGTGGAGGCGATCAAGCCGGGCGCGCCCGTGGTGTGGCCGGAGGCGCCCGACAACATCGTCGCGGTCATGAGCTACGGCGATGCCGCCAAGGTCGAAGAGGCATTCGCGAAGGCCGCGCACAAAGTATCGCTCGACCTGGTCAGCCAGCGGCTGGTGCCGTCAGCGATGGAGCCGCGCTCGACCATCGCCGAGGTCGAGAAGAAGACCGGTCGGCTGATCCTGCATGTGCAATCGCAGACGCCGGGTTCGACCCGCGACGTGCTGGCGGAAGCCGTGCTGAAGCGGCCGAAGGAGCGCGTGCGCGTGCTGGTCGGCGATATCGGCGGCGGTTTCGGGCAGAAGACCAACCTCTATCCGGAAGACGGCATCGTGGCCTATGCCGCCACCAAGCTGAACCGCAAGGTGCGCTGGCGCGGCGACCGCACCGACGAATTCGTCGGCGGCACCCATGGCCGCGATCTCACCTCGACCGGCGAGTTCGCGCTCGACGCCAAGGGCCGCGTGCTGGCCTATCGGGTGCGCTCGATCGGCGGCACCGGCGCCTATTCGACCGGCGCGGGCAATATCATCCCGCTGGTGCTCGGCCCGTTCGTGCAGTCCGGCGTCTACGACCTGCCGCTGGTGCATTACGAGGTCAGATCGGTGATGACCAACACGGCGCCGGTCGGCGCCTATCGCGGCGCGGGGCGCCCCGAAGGCGTGTTCATCGTCGAGCGGCTGATGGATGCGGCCGCCCGGCAGATCGGGATCGACCCGCGCACGATCCGCAAGGTCAATTACATCAAGCCGGCGCAGCTGCCCTACACCAACGCCGTCGGCCAGGTCTACGATTCCGGGGCGTTCGCGCACATGCTGGAGCGCGCCTCCGACCTCGCCGACTGGAACGGTTTTAGCGCCCGCAAGAAGGCAGCGAAGAAGAAAGGCCTGCTCTACGGCCGCGGCCTCACCAGCTACATCGAATGGACCGGCGGGCGCGCGCACACCGAAAAGGTCAGCCTGCATGCGACCGCGGAAGGCCGCGTCATCCTGCATTCCGGCACCATGGCGATGGGGCAGGGGCTGCAGACCACCTACACCCAGATGGCGGCGGAAGCGCTCGGCATCCCCATGGACAGGATCGACATCGTGCAGGGCGACACTGATCTTGCTACCGGCTTCGGCAGCGTCGGCTCGCGTTCGCTGTTCGTCGGCGGCACGGCGCTCGCGGTCTCCGCCAACGATTTGATCGCGAAGGCGCGCGAGAAGGCTGCGAACGCGCTGGAGGCCGCCGTCGAGGACATCGAATACCGCGACGGCATGCTCACGGTGGTCGGCACCGACAAGCGGATCGGCCTGTTCGAGATCGCGAAAAAGGAAGACGGCGCGCGGCTGTCCGTCGACAGCACCGGCGAAGTCGACGGGCCGAGCTGGCCGAACGGCAGCCATATCTGCGAGGTCGAGATCGATCCCGAGACCGGCGTCACCCGCGTGGTGCGCTACACCACGGTCGACGACGTCGGCATCGCCGTCAATCCGATGCTGGTGACCGGCCAGGTGCACGGCGGCGTCGCGCAGGGCATCGGACAGGCGCTGTACGAGGGCGTGGCCTACGACACCGAAGGGCAGCTATTGACGGCGAGTTACCAGGATTATTGCGTGCCGCGCGCCGACGATATCCCGCCGATCGCGGTCACGCTCGACGAAAGCGCGCCGTGCAAGACCAATCCGCTCGGAGCAAAGGGCTGCGGCGAATCCGGCGCGATCGGCGGCCCGCCCTGCATCGCCAACGGCGTGATGGACGCGCTTGCGGAACTCGGCATCAAGAACCTGCCGACGCCGCTGACGCCGATGAAGATCTGGCAGGCGATTCGGGACGCCAAGGCGGGGGCGGTGTAAGAGCAATTATTCGTAACCACAGTGTTTCGCCGGCGACGGTGAGCCCTCTCTCCCCTTGTGGGAGGGGGTTGGGGTGAGGGGTTCAGGTCTATCGATAATCCGTAACCCCTCACCCGGATCGCATCTGGCGATGCGATCCGACCTCTCCCACAAGGGGAGAGGTGAGACCGAACGCGTGGCGAGTAACTTAGTCTACAACCCCAGCACCATCTTCGCGACGATGTCACGCTGGATCTCCGACGAGCCGCCGAAGATGGTGTAGGCGCGGCCGTTGAGATATTCCGGGACGATCGGCAGCATCGCCTCCGGGACCGGCGGCTCCTGATTGAGCCGGTAGAACGGCCGCATCGGTTCGACGGCGAGGCCGTCATTGCCGATCACGTCGACGCCGAGCCGTGTCACCGCCTGGCGGATTTCGCTGACCCGCAGTTTCAGCAGCGATGACACCGCGCCCGGGTTCTGCCCGGTCTGCAGTGCCGACAGCACCCGGAGCTCGGTCATTTCCAGCGTGTCGATATCGACCTCGATCTCCGACATCCGCAAGCGGATGTCGGGATCGTCGATGGCGCGACCGGTTGCGTCGGATTCCGCCAGATCCGAAATGGTTCTGAGCGCCTCGCGCAATTTGGCGGAGGCGATGCCGGAGCCGCGCTCGAACTCCAGAAGATATTTGCCGTAGGTCCAGCCCTTACCTTCCTCGCCGACCCGGTTGGCGACGGGCACGCGGACGTCATCGAAGAACACCTGGTTGACTTCGTGGTCGCCGCCGATGGTCAGGATCGGGCGGGTGGTGATGCCCTTGCTCTTCATGTCGATGAGAATAAAACTGATGCCGTCTTGCTGGCGCGGCGTGTCGTTGGTGCGCACCAGCGCGAACATGCGGTTGGCGTGGTGCGCATGCGTGGTCCAGATCTTGGTGCCGTTGACGATATAGTCGTCGCCGTCTCGCACCGCGCGGGTTTTCAGCGAGGCCAGATCGGAGCCGGAGCCCGGCTCGGAATAGCCCTGGCACCAATAGTCCTCGCCGGAG
>JBAUUA010000246.1:0-3601 GCA_049582465.1 Bradyrhizobium sp.
CGTAGTCGAGGCCCTCGAGATGCGAGCCCTCGCTCGCCGAATAATCGGCGGCGGAGGTGCGGGTGCCGCAGACCTGCACGCGCGCGCCCTTGGCGCGGAACGCCTGCGCGATGCCGTTGCCGATGCCACTGGAGCCGCCGACCACGAGAACCTGCTTGCCGCTGAAATCCAGTTCGTTCATCGTCAACCCCTAATTCAATAGCTGCCAACAGCATAGCAGCAGACACTCCAGGGAAGAAACGCAAGGAAAAAACCATGTCCGGCTTCAAGCAACTCAGCCGCTCGGTCAAGGGATTGACGGTTCTCGTCACCGGCGCCGCCAGCGGCATGGGCCGCGCCACCGCGCAGGTGTTCGCAGCCGAGGGCGCCAACGTCGCGGTCACCGACTATGCGGCCGAGGGCGCCGAGGCCGTCGCCGCCGGGATCGTTGCAACTGGCGGAACGGCAAAGGCGTGGAAGCTCGACGTCGCCAATCGCGATGAGATAACCACGGTCGTCAACGAGGTTGCCCGGCATTTCGGCGGGCTCGATATCGTCATCAACAATGCCGGCATTTCGGTGCGCGTGGCGATCGACGATGACGGCTATGACGAAGCCTGGGCGAAGGGCCTCGCGGTGATGCTGACCGCGCATCCGCGCGTGATCCGCGCCGCACTTCCTTATCTGCGCCGATCGAAAAGCCCTCGGATCGTCAACATCGCCTCGACCGAGGCGCTCGGCGCTACTGCGCTACACAGCCCGTATTCGGCGGCGAAGTTCGGCGTGGTCGGCCTGACGCGTTCGCTCGCCGTCGAGCTCGGCCGCGAGGGCATCACCGTCAACTGCATCTGTCCGGGGCCGGTCAGGACGGCGATCACGGAGCGGATTTCGGAGGAGCACAAGACGATCTATGCCAAGCGCCGTACCGCACTTTGCCGCTACGGCGACCCCGAGGAAGTCGCGCACATGACGCTGAGTCTGTGCCTGCCGGCGGCCTCGTTCCTGACCGGCGCGGTCATCCCGGTCGACGGCGGGCTGATGGCCCGCAACGCCTGAGCCCCAATGCCCCCTCGTCATTGCCGGGCAATGACCCGGCAATCGATCCTCTTCGCAAGACGTTTTTTGAAGATTGATGGATGCCCGGATCAAGTCCGGGCATGACAGATGTGCGCGCCGCTTGCCCCGCACGGCGTTGACATCGCACGATCGCGGAGTAGTTTTTTCTCCAAATGAAGCGGGACAACCGCCCTGACCAGGAGAAAACGCCAATGACCGTCACGATACGGCAGCTTCACCCGCATTTCTTCGGCGAGGTTTCGGGCGTCGACCTGCGCCAGCCGCTGACGCCGCAGGAAGCCGGGGACATCGAAGCCGGCCTGGACAAATACGCCGTGCTGCTGTTCCGCAACCAGGACATCACGGACGAGCAGCAATTGGCGTTTGCACGCAATTTCGGCGAGCGCGAGAAGTCGCGCGGCGGCACCGTGACCAAGAAGGAAGACTACCGGCTCACCTCGGGCCTCAACGACGTCTCCAATCTCGGCAAGGACGGCAAGCCTTTGCCCAGGGATCACCGCACCCATCTGTTCAATCTCGGCAACTGCCTGTGGCATTCCGACAGTTCGTTCCGTCCGATCCCGGCTAAATTCTCGCTGTTGTCGGCGCGCGTCGTGAACCCGAAGGGCGGCAACACCGAATTCGCCGACATGCGCGCCGCCTACGACGCGCTCGACGACGAAACCAAGGCCGAGATCTCGGACATGATCTGCGAACATTCGCTGATGTATTCACGCGGCTCGCTCGGCTTCCTCGATTACACCGAGGAGGAAAAGCAGATGTTCAAGCCGGTGCTGCAGCGGCTGGTGCGCACCCATCCGGTGCACGGCCGCAAGTCGCTGTATCTGTCGTCGCATGCCGGCGCGATCCTCGGCATGAGCGTGCCGGAAGCGCGGCTGTTGCTGCGCGACCTCACCGAACACGCCACGCAGCCGCAATTCGTCCACGTCCATAAATGGACGCTGCATGACCTTATAATGTGGGACAACCGCCAGACCATGCACCGGGTCCGCCGCTACGACCAGTCGCAGCCCCGCGACATGCGCCGCGCCACGGTCGCCGGAACGGAGCCGACGGTGGCACAGCAGGCGGCGGAGTAGGTTTTTCGTCGTCCCTGCGAAAGCAGGGACGCATACGCCGTGTCCTCTCATCGAGGCACTACGGAAGACGCCTTGCTCGACAACCAGCGCTGGTGGTTATGGGTCCCTGCTTTCGCAGGGACGACACCGAGGGTGTGTCAGGCGCCGGAGCCAGACTTCAGCTCACGCGTGCCCCGCCTCGTTCGACAGCATGCCCGGATCGATCCCGATCTTGCGCAGCGCGCGGAGGTATTTTTCGTCGATGTCGTCGCCGAAGATCAGGTCCGGATCGGCGTCGCAATGCAGCCAGCCATTGTCCTGGATTTCCGCTTCCAGTTGTCCCGGCCGCCAGCCGGCGTAGCCCAGCGCGAGGATCGCGTGCTTGGGGCCCGCGCCTTTCGCGATGGCTTTCAGGATATCGACGGTGGCGGTGAGGCAAATTCCGTCGTCGATCCGCAAGGTGGCATCCTGGATGAAGAAGTCGCTCGAATGCAGCACGAAGCCGCGGCCGGTCTCGACCGGGCCGCCCTTGAGCACCTTCATGCTCTCGGCGTTTTCCGGCAGCTTGATCTGATCGGCCTCCTTGATGATATCGAGTTGCACCAGGAGTTCCGGAAAGTCGATGCTGCCCGCCGGCCGATTGACGATGATGCCCATCGCGCCTTCGGACGAATGCGCGCAGAGGTAGATCACCGAACGCTCGAAGCGGGGATCTCCCATCACGGGCATCGCGATCAGAAGCCGACCGTCGAGATAGCCGCCTTCGGACGAACTATCGCCGGTGCCGGCGGCTTCGCGGCTGGTTTTTCTCGGTCTTTTACCTTCAGGGTCCATCCGCAAAGGACTCTCATGTCGCCACCCATCCTGATATTGGGTGGCAGTTCTGTCAATCAAGCTCCGCCTCGGTGCTTGAAAATACATCACAAGCAATTCAATGGCTTGCATCCTCGCTAGCCGGTAAATACGTCTCATGACCGTCATAGTTCCCGTCCGCGCCGCGCTCGGCTTCGCCGCAACCGTCTTTGCGTCATCCCTGACGATCGAAGCGCGCGCCCAGGACGCCTCGCCCTGGCAACGCGATGGGCACTCCGCGGTCAGGCTGCTGGCAGGCTCGCGCAGCGGCGCGGTGCTGCTCGGCGGCATCGCGTTTCAGCTGCAGCCGGGCTGGAAGACCTATTGGCGCACGCCAGGCGATTCCGGCGTGCCGCCGCGCTTCGATTTCTCCAAATCTGACAATATCGAGGCCGTGACCGTGCTGTGGCCGGCGCCCCTGAAATTCGACGACGGCGCCGGCGGCCATTCCATGGGCTATCACGACCAGATCGTGCTGCCGCTGCGAATTGTGGCGAAAAACGCCGACAAGCCGGTGACGCTTCGCGCCGACATCAACTACGCGGTGTGCGAAAAGATCTGCATTCCCGTCCAGGCCAATGCCGAGCTGCCCTTCACCAGCGTCGCGAGCACCGAAGACAGTGCCCTGTTCGCCG
>JBAUUA010000247.1:0-10766 GCA_049582465.1 Bradyrhizobium sp.
GGCCAAGGCGGCGCGCGACGCGCTCGCCCGGGCCGCTCGCGCAGCGCAGCAGGCGGCCATCCCCGCCCTGATGGCGGAGGTCGAAAGCGCATCGCTGATCCTGGACACACCCGCGGCCCGCCTGATGGCGCGTGGCGAGGAGCGCCCTCTCCTGCTCGATGAGGTTGAAGCGCTGCTGGCATCGAAGGCGTTCGTTGTGGACGCCTGCCGTCATGTAGTGCGTGAGGCCGATACGGTGGTCTCGCTCGAGAGCCGTCCGGTGTTGTTCGCGCTCGCCCGCGCGCTCGGCGAGGCGTGGCCCGCCGACGTGGCGAGGAGCACGTTGCTCGCGCGGGCCTTCGGCGCGAAGTTCGCCGATGAATCGCATCGCGCGCGGCTGCGGGTCGAGATCGGGCGGCTGCGCAAGGCGCTTCGGATGCTGGCGGGCGTGAATGCGACTGCCCGCGGCTTTGCGCTGGTGCCTCGCCGAGGCCGCGAGGTCGTGGTGCTGGCCCGGCCCGTCGACGAGGAACATGCCGACGTGCTCGCCTTCCTCGCCGACGGCGAATCCTGGTCGAGTTCGGCGCTGGCGCTGGCACTCGGCGCCAGCCAGCGCACCGTGCAGCGGGCGCTCGACGGGCTTGCCGTTGCAGGCAAGGTGCAGGGGTTCGGTCGCGGTCGGGCCCGACGCTGGATGACGCCGCCGGTGCCGGGATTCCCGACAACCTTGTTACTCCCGGCACCCCTGCCCGGTGACTAGGATGAACGCACATACGGGCTGACCAGGATGGAAACTATGAAGCGATCACCGGCTGAAATCGTCAGAGAGTATGGCCCCTTCCCGGGTGTCGAGCGGGTCAATGGCGTCACCTATGACGGCCAGCAGCTCTGGATCGCCGCCGGAGCTAAGCTTGCCGCGATCGATCCCGGCAGCGGAAAGACGCTGCACTCGATCGAGGTCGCCGCGCATGCCGGCACGGCCTTCGACGGTGAGCATCTGTTTCAGATCGCCGAGGACCGCATCCAGAAGATCGATCCGAAGACCGGCCGTGTGCTCGCGACCATCCCCGCGCCCGGCGGCGGCGGCGATTCCGGACTCGCCTGGGCCGAAGGGACGCTTTGGGTCGGGCAGTATCGCGACCGCAAGATCCATCAGATCGATCCCGAAACGGGCACGATCCTTCGCACCATCGAGTCCAACCGCTTCGTCACCGGGGTCACCTGGGTCGATGGCGAGCTCTGGCACGGCAGCTGGGAAAACGACCAGAGCGAACTGACCCGGATCAATCCTCAAACGGGAGAGGCCCTCGAGCGGCTCGATATGCCGCCAGGCCTCGCCGTGTCGGGGCTCGAATCCGACGGCAAGGATCAGTTCTTTTGCGGCGGCGGCAGCAGCGGCAAGGTGCGCGCCGTGCGCCGGCCCAAACGAGGTGCCGCGGCGGGCCGCGGGGCTTGAATGATCGGCGGAGCGGTGCAGAGTCCGGTAACGGACCGCCGTCCGCTTGATGCGAGTCGCGCATGCCCCTGGATCTTCCGCTTCGGTGCCGCTGCGGCCGGATGCGCGGCATCGCCAGCAACGTCTCTCCATCCTCTGGCTTCCGCTTCGTCTGCTACTGCAGGGATTGTCAGGCGTTCGCGCGCTTCCTCGATCGGGCCGAGGTGCTCGATCCCGCCGGCGGAACCGACATCTTCCAGATGCCGCCCGCGCGCGTGAAGCTCACCGCGGGCACGGATGCGCTCAGATGCCTGTGCCTCTCCGGCAAGGTCCTGCGCTGGTACAGCGAATGTTGCCGGACGCCGATCGCCAACACGCCCGCGCGACCGGGCTTTCCGGTCATCGGCATGGTGCATTCCTTCATGGACCATGCGGCCGACGGCCGATCCCGGGACGAGGTGCTCGGCCCGCCGCTCTGCCGGATCTTCGAACGCTCGGCCATCGGGCCGCTGCCGCCGAACGCGCCCCCTTCGCCGTCCGTCGGGCTTTTCGCGCGTCGCGCGTCAAAACTGCTCGGTTGGTGGGTGCGCGGGCTCGGCCGACCCACACCGCTCTTCGACGATCGGACCAAGGCTCCGCGCGCCGTGCCACGCGCGCTCACGGAGCGCGAACGCGCGGCGCTTTGATCCTGTCTTCCCCTCACTTGCCGTCGCGCTTGCGAAAGGCGGCCTCGCCGGCATCCGATACTTTGACCCATTTCGGGTCGGGCGCGGCATCGGGGACGTAGCTGTCGTGCCAGTTCCACCACTTGTACGGCCGGCTCTGCGGGTAGCCCTCCGGTGACTTCTCCCACTCCTCCTGGCGCCCGAGCGCGGTCATGTCGAGGTAGCTCCAGACGGTGCCCATCGCCTCATCGCCGCGGCTGTTGATGAAATAGGTGCGGAACACGCGGTCGCCGTCGCGGATGAACGCGTTGTGGCCATGCCATTGATCCACCCCGAAGTCGGCATCGAAGCTGTCGGTGATGGAAACCCAAGGCATTTCCCAGCCCATCCGCGCCTTCAGGCGCGCGATGTCGGCCTGCGGCGCGCGCGAGGCATAGACGAGCGTCGTGTCGCGCGCATTCAGGTGGGCGAGATGGCCGACCTGGTCGGCCCCGAGCGAACAGCCGATGCAGGCATGCTCCGGCCAGCCGTGCACGCCGGGCTCGAAGAAGGCGCGGTAGACGATCAGCTGACGGCGGCCCTCGAACAGGTCGAGCAGGCTCGCTTTGCTATTGGGCCCGTCGAACACATAGGCCTTTTCCACGGCAAGCCACGGCATCCGCCGCCGCTCGGCGGCCAGCGCGTCACGCGCGCGCGTCATCGCCTTCTCCTTGACGAGGAGCTGCTCGCGCGCAGCTTCCCACTCCAGCTGCGACACGATCGGCCGCATGTTCATACCGTGCTCTTTCTTGGGTGATGTCGTGGTCATCGCAACCTCCTGACTGGAGCGATCTCCCGTGTCGGGCTGGAACGCGGTTCCGTTCACTGCCGATCGCTCGCTGTTGGTGATGCGGTAGTTTTGCCGTCAGACGTCGAAGGATGGGAGTGACAAGTGTGGCGCGATTCAGGGTCCGGCGGACGCCGTTCTGCCTTTTGCAGACGGTGACTCTAGCCACAACTGTGACATGGTCACTCGCCGCCGATGCGCGCGCCCTTCTCGGCCACCGAACGTTTCATCAGCAGCAGTATAGGCACGAGCAGGAGCATCACCACGGCCAGCAGCCAAAAGACATCGAAATAGGCCAGCGCAGATGCTTGCTGCTGGCGCAGGTTCTCGAGTGCCTGCAACGCCAGCTGCTGCGCTGCAGCCGGATCTCCGGTCTGCTGCAGGAAACGCGCTTGAGCCTGATCAAAGAAGGATCGTGCTGCTGGATTGAATGAATCGAGGTACTCGCCGAGCCGCAGCGTGTGGAATTGATCGCGCCTCTCGTGCAGTGTCTGCGCCAACGACGTTCCAACGCTGCCTCCCTCGTTGCGCAGGAGGCTCAACAAGCCTACAGCCGCGCCACGCAATGCGGTCGGCGTGTAGAGATAGGCGGCCACGTTTGCGGGTGCAAAACATATCGATAGTCCCAGGACCACGATGACCCGAGGCCAGACCACCTGGCCCGGACTGATAAGGAGGTTCATCTGGGACATCCAATAGTTGCCGATGGCCATCAGCAATAATCCCGCGCCGATCAACCATCGAGCATCCGTCCTGCGTCCAAGCATGAAGCCAACGACCGGCATCGCAAGGACAGCGAAGAAGCCGGACGGCGACATGACCAGCCCCGCGTTTAACGCGTTGTACCCAAACAACGATTGAAGGAGGCCGGGCAAAGAAGTGCTGGCAGCGTAGAGCACGGCATAGGCGCAAAAGATAATGATGCAGCATGCGCTGAAATTGCGCTCGGCCAGCGGTCGGAAATTGACCACCGGGTTGGGGCTGCGCAACTCCCAAAAGATCAACCCGACCAGACCGGTCGTAAAGAGCGTGGCCAACGTCTGCACACGCCAGAAGGGATCGCCCAGCCAGTCCCACTGCTGGCCCTTGCTGAGCATCACTTCCCAGCAGACCATGACGATGACCAGCAGCGACAGACCGATCGAATCAAAATGGAACGGCCGCCTCCTCAACTCCATACGCTCTTTGGTAAGATAGTCCGGGTCGCGGAGAAGGGCGTAACTGCCGGCAAACGCCAGCAGACCGATGGGCACATTGATCAAAAAGACCCAACGCCACTGGTATTCATCCGTTAGCCAGCCGCCGAGGGTGGGACCTACGACCGGTGCGAGCAGAGCCGCGAGGCCGAACAGCGTCATGGCCACACCCTGCTTTTCCGGCGGGAAGGCGTCCAGCAGCACAGCCTGACTGCTGGGCTGCAGCCCGCCGCCCGCCAAGCCCTGGATGACGCGGAACAGGATCAGCTGACCGAGGCTACCGGCCAGTCCACACAGCGCGGAACTAAGGGTGAATATCGCTATCGACGCCAGGAAGTAGTTGCGACGACCCAGATGCGCGCTCAACCAGCCGGTGATCGGCAAGATAACGGCGTTGGCAGCAAGGTAGCTGGTGAGAACCCATTCACCGTCATCGACCGTGGCCGACAGGCCACCTGCGATATAGCGCAGCGCCACCACCGCGATCGTCGTATCAAGCACCTCCATGAAAGTCGGCACCACCACAACGGCGGCCACCAACCACGGATTCACCGCCACGGAGGATCTTGCGGGTGAAAGGACCGTGTCCGTCATTTGCTCACGCTGACCGAGCTCTGGGCTGGACCAGCGATTTGCGACTGAGGCGCCAGGGTTTGCAGAAACTTCCCGGCATCGGGGCCGGTAGCCGGCTTGTTGACAAAGACGTACGGAACAACGGAAGTGCCGATGAACAACGGGTACTTGCCTGGATCGTATCCCTCGAGTTCAATCCGAACCGGCAGCCGCTGGACCACTTTGACGAAATTGCCCGTGGCGTTCTCAGCCGGCAGCAACGCCAGAGTCGATCCGGTCCCCATCGTAAAACCGGAGACTCGCCCGTTGAATACCTGGCGGCCTCCGTACATGTCGACATAGAGATCGACAGGCTGGCCGATGCGTAAATCACGCAGCTGCGTCTCTTTGAAATTCGCATCGACCCAGATCTCCTTGAGCGATCGGATCGCCATCAGATTCTGCCCGGCTTGCACATTGTTGCCCGGGTTGACATTTCGGCGCGTCACCACACCGTCAATCTCGGAGACGATGTCACAATAGCGAAGGTCGAGTTCAGCCTGAATGAGATCCCGGTTGGCAGATTCGAGTTTCGCTTGCGCCTGCTTGACGGCAGGTGCATTCGCCGTCAGTCCAGCAAGGGTTTGGTCGACATCGCCTTCATTCAGCTTCTCGAACTGCTCGACCATCTGCTTCGGCAGCTGTTCATACGAATGGGCAACGCCCAACTGTGCCGCTGTCTGAATCAGCGCTGCCTGCGCCTCCCGGACGGAAGAGAAAGTCTGATCGAGATCGGGTGGCACCTCGCCGAGATCTCCGCCTTCGGGCTGCGCCGGCAACCCCAAGGAGACGCGGATTTGATGGACATCCGACATTGCCTGGACAACTTCCGCCTGCGCAACCGACAGGGCGGCCTGCCGTCGATCGTACTCCTCCCGGCTTATGGTTGCCTGCGGCAGCAGTTGCTCCGCTCGGGCGAATTCAACTTGTGCCAATTTGAGTGTGGCCTTGCTTTTATCGACAGCGGCAACGCGGGAATGCAACTGGGCCACCCGGTTGTCGACGTCGTCGATGGCGTATTGAAGTTTCCAGCGCAGGCTCACGGCTTGTGCCTCGATACCGCGCACATTGACCGTGGCCGCGACCAGATCCGCCTTTGCGATATCGACGGCCGCTCTTTTTTCGGCGACGGCGTCCTGGAGGGGCTCCTTGTCCAACTGGGCGAGAATATCTCCCTTATGAACAGCGTTGTTATCATCGACCAATACCCGGGCTATTTGCCCACTTACGCGAGCGGCCACGAACGTGACGTGGCCGTTCACGAATGCGTCATCCGTCGACACAGTGTTGAGGGTCAATTGGATCCAGGGAACTCCGTAGACCCAAATGGCCGCGAGGCCCAGGACAGCCAGCACTCCGATTAACAGTGTTCGTTTCCATCCTGACCGATGATGCGCCGGCGGTGCCGGCGTGGAATCACCCTGCGGAGATTTGCTTTCCTGCTTGACCGAAGCGGCTTCTCCAGCTTCGGGGCCGGCGTCGGTCCGAGTTGACTCGTCGCTATCCGCGCTTTGTTTCCCAACCATAACGGACCTTCGACATGATGCGACGCCAGGTCTCAGCTCATCAGGCTGCGGCCTGTGAGCGGCGGAGCCATTCGTCCAAACCGATGCGGCCGAGGCGTGCCTCGCCCAACGGCACGAGCGAGCGCTCCTCGACCCGGCCGCCGAAATATCGGGCCTCAGGGTCACGCACGACTTCGCGGGGGTCGCCGACCGCCTTCAGATAGCGGGCGACGAATTCGTTGAATGGTGCGCATTCCGGGCCGGCGATCTCGACGATGCCATTTCGCGGTGCGGCGAGCGCCACCTCGGCGACGTTGGCAGCGACGTCGTCCGCCGCAATGGGCTGGAACAGGCCGGGCGGAAGCCTGACGATGTTTCCGTCCGCACTTGAAGCGGCGATGGCGCCGAGGAATTCCAGGAACTGCGTCGCGCGGATGATGGTGTAGGGAATGCCGGAACTCTTGATCAGTTTCTCCTGGGCGACCTTGGCGCGGAAATAGCCGTTATCGCTCCGATCGATTCCGATGATCGATAGCGCGACATGGTGCCGGATGCCGCCGGCTGCAGCCTCCGCCGCAAGCAGGTTGCGCCCGGAGGTCTCGAAAAATTCCAGCACCGCCTTGTCTTCAAATGAGGGCGAATTGGCGAGGTCGATCACCACCTGCGCGCCGGCCAAGGCCTGTTTCAGCCCCTCGCCTGTGATGGTGTTGATGCCGCTTTGGGGCGAGGCGGCAACGACCTCGTGGGCGCCCTGGCGCAGAATGGCGACGGTCTTCGAACCGATCAGGCCGGTGCCGCCGATGACGACGATCTTCATGGCTTACCTCCCTTGTCGATGACTAATGATCAAGTGGGTGCCCAAATGCGTGCGAATGCAAGTAGGCAAAATGTTTTTGCCTCACGCGTGCGTGCAAAATGAAAATCCATGAGGAACGCTGTCGATCGGGGAACCGTTATGGGCCGCGTCTTGCGCTGACCCGTTGGGCTCATTCACCCCACGAACTGTCACCAATTCGTGACATGCAGCGGGGAGGCGCGCGCGAATTTACGGTAAGTTATTCGTGAAGAGCTGGAACGTTTCGACACGACGCACGAGCTCTTAGGAACGTTTCACGGCAAGCCGACTTGAGATCGCCGACGACTGCCGGAGGTTGCCGTGCAAGCACCAAGGACCGACACTTCTTCTTCGCCGCCTTCGGATCGTGAGACCACGTTGGCTCGCGGTTGATCGTTTCAAGCCAACAGCACCGACCGATCGTTCGGTACGAGGATTCCAGTGACCGTCTTGAATTTGGAGGTTCACAGTGAACGAGAGACCTTCCGCGCGACGCGATACTCAAATGGAAATGCCGCCGAAGACCGCGGGCGAGCCGCCGGGGTCCAAAGGCTCACTGGCGGGAACGTCAGGAAAATCTCGCCCGCTGAACAAGACGCACATCCAGCCGAAACGGCCGGGGTTCGAGCGCATTGTTCTGCTGCTCCAGGGTGGCGGGGCGCTTGGGGCTTATCAGGGCGGGGTCTATGAGGCGCTGGCGGAGGCAAACCTCCATCCCGATTGGGTCGCCGGCATTTCGATTGGCGCAATCAACGCCACGATCATCGCGGGCAACCCACCGAACCTGCGCGTCGAAAAACTGAGAGGCTTCTGGGAGAGCATCACTAACCCATGGTTCGACGTTGGCGCCGGCAAACTGGGCTCGGTGCTGGCGCGCGGAGATGCCGCGCGCGGTTCCATCAATCAAATGAGCGCCGCCGCGGCACTCCTGAGTGGTGCGTCCGGGTTCTTCCGACCGCGAACCCTGAATCCATGGTTTCATCCCTTTGGCACGGTCGAGGCGACAAGTTACTACGACACGGCGCAGCTCAAGGCGACGCTGGTGTCGTTTATCGATTTCGACCGGGTGAACGCCGAGCGCGCCGAAACCCGCCTCAGTCTCGGCGCCGTCAACGTGCGGAGCGGAAACCTGGTCTATTTTGACTCGCCGAGCCACGTCATCAGGCCGGAACATGTGATGGCAAGTGGCGCGTTGCCGCCCGGCTTTCCCGCGATCGAGATCGACGGCCAGCACTATTGGGATGGCGGGCTCGTCTCGAATACGCCGCTTCAGTGGATCGCGATGACGCAGCAGCGGCCGCCGGGCTCTCTGGTTTTTCAGGTCGATCTCTGGAGCGCGCAGGGTGAATTCCCGCGCAACCTTGCCGAGGTGGCAACCCGCCAAAAGGAAATCCAGTTCTCCAGCCGAACCCGCGCCTTCACCGATTACTTCAAGCATGTGACGAAGCTGCGAAACATGATTGCGGAGCTCCTTGAGGAATTGCCGGAGGAAATGAAGCAGCGCGAACAAGTGAAGTTCCTGAGTGAGGCCGCGGACCGGCACGCCGCCAACATCGTGCAGCTGATCTACCGGGCAAAGGGTTACGAAGGCGATTCCAAGGACTACGAGTTCTCGCGCAGCTCGATGGAGGAGCACTGGCGGGCCGGCTACCACGACGCCGTGCACGCGCTCCGCCATCCCGAAATATACGAGCCATCAAGCAGCCGGTACGAAAGGCTCGTGACGTTCGACTTCAGCCGCAATCGGGGCGATTGAGGACGCCACCGGCCTGAACGTCATGGCGATCAGGAAAGCGCCGAGGCCCATGATCCAAGAACCGATATAGAGCCAAGCGTAGCTGGCAAAGGTGTCGTAGATCAGGCCTCCCGCCAGCGGTCCCGTCGCCATGCCAAGGCTGCCGGCCATGGCGGTGCCGCCGATCACGGTGCCCATCATACGCAGCGGAAAGTTTTCGCGCGCCAGAGAAGCATAGAGCGGCATGGTCCCGGCATAGATGAAGCCGAACAGCGCCGCCACGGTGTAGAACGCGGCGAGCTCGCGCACGAACACATAACCGAGCGCGCCGAACGCCTGCGCAAGCAGGCCGAACACGAGCACCCGCTTGGCGCCGAAGCGATCACCCATCAGGCCGAAAGCAATGCGGCCGCCCATCCCGGCAAAACCTTCCACGCTATAGATGGTGACGGCTGAGATCAACGGAATGCCGCAGCTGACGGCGTAGCTCACGGTGTGGATGATCGGCCCCGAATGGGTGGCGCAGCAGAAGAAGTTGGTCGCGAGCAGGATAATGAATTGCGGCGAGCGCAGCGCCTGCGACAGCGACATCTCCGCACTTGCCGGATCGCCCGATGGCGCGGACGGCCCGCCTGCAAGCGCAGGTGCCCGGCGCACCAGCAGCGAGACCGGGATCATGATCCCGGCGACCACGAGGGCCACGATCTGCATCGAGGTGCGCCAGTCATGATGCGAGACCAGCCACGCGGCGAATGGCGCCATGGTCATTGGCGCCATGCCCATGCCCGCCGAAACCAGCGACACCGCGAGGCTGCGATGGGTGTCGAACCAGCCGGTGACACAGGCCATCATCGGCGCAAAGATCGCGGCGCAGGCGGCACCGACCATGAGCCCGAAAATGAACTGGAACGCGACCAGCTATGTCTCAAGGCTCGCGAGCCCGAGGCTCGCCGCCAGCACCACCGAGCCGGTCAGCACCACCGGCAGCGGCCCCAGCCGGTCGGACAAGGTGCCCCACATCATGCTGGTGAAGGCCATGGCGAGGAAGCCGATGGTCATGGCGCTGGACACGCCGGTGACCGACCAGCCGGTATCGCGCGCGATCGGCTGCAAAAACACCGGCAACGAGAACATGCCCCCGATCGCGACGCAGCCGAGCAGGCCCCCGGCCGCGACGATCACCCAGCGATAGCGAGAATTTTCCATTTCTGGTCTCCATGCGTCTTTTCTGGGTGGAAGACGAACGGGATGGGGCGGAACCGACAGCTGGATGGCCGCGCCTGCTTGTTTTTTCGAAGCGTGGCCCGCTACGACCATTGTGAGCTCGTATCGCGCAATCGTGAAGCCCACTGCCCCGGCCATACCAGGGGACGAACCCATAAGCTCAGAGTGGTCGTCGGACGTCCGCTTTGGCGCACATTCCAACTGCAACCAGACGAATTCTACTTGATTCTGATGGTGATTTTTTCCGAAACCAGCGGCGGGTTGAACGGATAATGCTTGGCGTCGCCCAGGACCAGTTGGAGGGTGTGTTTGCCGGGTGGCAGCTCGAGACGTGTCTCGGTTTGACCCGCTCCGAAATGAAGATGGCTCTTGTCCTGCGGGATAGGCTCGTTGGGATCGAGGGGTTCATTGACATCAATGAACAAATGATGGTGCCCGCTGTTCTGAAAATCGTCGCCCGCGTGGGTGATACCCATATTCCGCAGACCAAAACGACACCAGAACCCGCCTTTGATCGTCGTGCCGTTCTGCGGCCAGACGAAATACAGAACCGCGTCCTTCGGCGCGACCTTTCCCTGTGCGTGGGCAGCGCACGACACGGCTGCCAGCGCTACCGATAGCACGATAAGCCGGGCGAGCCTCATGAGCGTGCTCCTCTGAAATGTTCAAGGAGAAAGAGCGAGCCGAAATCCGTGTGTTGGATATCGAACGTTCGTATCATAGCTGTCGCGGTTCGCCGGCCGCGCATAGCGCG
>JBAUUA010000248.1:0-2993 GCA_049582465.1 Bradyrhizobium sp.
GCACAAGGGGGCACGGAGCGCGATCAGCAGAAAAACGGGTCCGGGTTTGCGTCGGATCAAAGCTCCCAGCGACTAAATGGCGCATGAAGTCCCCGCCAAACTGCCTGCTCCGCAAGGCCAGGCGGCCCGAAGGCAATTTTCGGCGCATCCATGCACCGTTACCCAAGGCAAAACCGATGACCGCACTGAAATCCAGCCCCGCGCTCAAGGCCACCGGCATCGAAGCCCGCTGCGCCGCCACCGGCATGCGCATGACCGAACAGCGCCGCGTCATCGCGCGCGTGCTGGCGGAGGCGGCCGACCATCCCGACGTCGAGGAACTGTACCGCCGCTGCGTCGCGGTCGACGACAAGATCTCGATCTCGACGGTGTACCGGACGGTCAAGCTGTTCGAGGATGCCGGCATCATCGAACGCCACGACTTCCGCGAGGGCCGCGCCCGCTACGAGCAGATGCGCGACAGCCACCACGACCACCTGATCAATTTGCGCGACGGCAAGGTGATCGAATTCACCAACGAGGAAATCGAGAAGCTGCAGGCCGAAATCGCCCGCAAGCTCGGCTACAAGCTGGTCGATCACCGGCTGGAACTGTATTGCGTCCCGCTGGAAGACGATAAATCCTGAGGGCGTTTTCGAGCGAAGTGGATACCGGTTCGCGTGAAGAAAACGCGTCAAACGAGCGACCAGAACCTCGATCTCGTCATCTTCGATTGCGACGGCGTCCTGGTCGACAGCGAAGTCATTTCCTGTCGCGCGCATGCCCAGACCCTGACGCGGCACGGCTATCCGATCACGGCCGATCAGGTGCTCGAGCGATTTCTCGGCGTTTCCGATCGCGAGGCACGGCAGGCCATCGAAACCGAGACCGGCCGCAAGCTGCCGGACGATTTCGAAGCGCAGGTCAAACAGGCCACTTTGCAATTCTATGCCGGCGATCTCAGGGCGATCTCTCATGTCGGCGAGACGATCGCCGCCATCGGCCTGCCCAAATGCGTGGCATCGAGCGGCACGCCGGAGAAGATCCGCCACGGGCTGAGCTGCACCGGCCTCTACGATCGACTCGCGCCCCATATTTTTTCCGCCACGCAGGTCGCGCGCGGCAAGCCGGCGCCGGACCTGTTTCTGTTCGCCGCCGCCCAGATGCGGGTCTTGCCGGAGCGGTGCCTCGTGATCGAAGACAGCGTGCCCGGCATCACCGGCGCACGGGCTGCCGGAATGACCGTGCTGGGATTTCACGGCGGCAGCCATTGCCGGCCGGGTCATGCCGACAAGCTGCTTGCCGCCGGCGCCGTCATGGCATTCGACGACATGCGGGAATTGCCCAATCTGATCCGGCGGATCGACGCCGAACCCGTGGGCGCCTGAGCGACCAACCGTGTCATTTCGGGATGGTGCGAGAAGGTCAGACCCGGAATTGGGAGATTCCGGGTTCGCTTCGGGCCCCGGAATGACGTTTTAAACCGGCTCCAAACGCTGGATTTTCGCCCCTTTAGCCTATATTTGACCCGGGTGCCGCATTGGCGCCGCATCAATCACAGCATTCAGGTTCCATGAAGCCGCCGCGCAAGCTGCATATCAAGTCCTATGGCTGTCAGATGAACGTCTACGATGCGCAGCGCATGGTGGACACGCTGGCGCCCGAGGGCTTTGTCGAGACGGCGAGCGTCGATGACGCGGATCTGGTGATCCTCAACACCTGTCACATCCGCGAAAAGGCCTCCGAGAAAGTCTACTCGGAGCTCGGGCGGCTGCGCGTCGCCAAGGATGACGCCGCGCGCGACGGCCGGACGCTGAACATCGCGGTGGCCGGCTGCGTCGCGCAGGCGGAAGGCGAGGAAATCATCCGCCGCGCCCCGGTGGTCGATGTCGTCGTCGGCCCCCAAAGCTACCATCATCTGCCGCAACTCTTGGCGCGGGCGAAGCGCGAGGGCCGTGCGCTCGAGACCGAATTCCCCATCGAGGACAAGTTCGGGTTTTTGGCCCCGCCGAGCGCGAATGCGATTCGCGCGCGCGGCATTTCCTCCTTCGTCACCGTGCAGGAAGGCTGCGACAAATTCTGCACCTTCTGCGTGGTGCCCTATACGCGCGGCACCGAGGTGTCGCGCCCGGTCGCCAGGATCGTCGACGACGTGCTGCGGCTCGCCGACCACGGCGTGCGCGAAATCACGCTGATCGGCCAGAACGTCAACGCCTATCACGGCGAAGGTCCGGACGGGCGGACCTGGTCGCTGGGCACCCTGTTGCGCCGGCTCGCCGATATTCCCGGCATCGCCCGGCTGCGCTATTCGACCAGCCATCCGCGCGACGTCGACGATACGCTGATCGAAGCGCACCGCGATTTGCCGGAGCTGATGCCGTTCGTGCATCTGCCGGTTCAGTCCGGTTCCGACCGGATTCTCGCCGCCATGAACCGCAAACATACCGCCGATGACTACCGGGCGGTCGTCGACCGGTTTCGTGCAGCAAGCCAAGATATTGCATTTTCATCGGATTTTATCGTGGGCTTCCCCGGCGAGACCGAGGAAGATTTCTCCGCCACCCTCGCGCTTGTCACGCAAATCGGATACGCTGGCGCTTATTCGTTCAAATATTCGCCGCGGCCGGGGACGCCGGCGGCGGACATGCAGGAGACGGTGTCAGCGGAAGAGATGGGCGAACGATTGGTGCGGCTTCAGGAGTTGATCGACAGCCAGCAATCGGCCTTCAATCAGGCTGCGATTGGCAACACTGTCGACGTGCTGTTCGAACGCGCCGCCCGCAATCCCGGCCAGATCGTCGGCCGCACCGCCTATCTGCAGCCGGCGCATGTGATGGCCTCGCCCGAGATCATCGGACAGATATTGCCGGTCAAGGTAGAAAGCCTCGAACGCTACAGCCTGCTCGGCCAGCTCGTGCCGTCTTCGCGCACGCGCGGCAACCTGCCTGCACCATCGCAAACGAGAATGGGAGCCTGAACCCTTGCCAAAAAGCGCATCGGATTCGCCTTCGCTC
>JBAUUA010000249.1:0-18860 GCA_049582465.1 Bradyrhizobium sp.
GTGCTGATGCGGCTTCTGGCCGGGCTGAAAGTCACCCGCGCCGAACTAACAGGTATGGGCGTCGGCGGCTTGTTGATGGAAATCGTGACGCGGCCGCAACCGCGCGAAAGCCTCGCCGCCGCCGACAACCGCAACGTCGCCGCGGTCATTCTCGCGGCCGGCCGCTCGACCCGGATGGGCGGCCCGAACAAGCTGCTGGCCGAGCTCGGCGGCAAGCCGCTGGTGCGGATCGTGACCGAGCAGGCGCTGGCCTCGAAAGCCCAGGGCGTGATCGTCGTCACCGGCCACCAGGCCGACGAGGTGCAAAAGGCGCTGCGCGGCCTTAAAGTGACCTTCGCGCATAATCCGGATTTCGCCGAGGGTCTGGCCGGTTCGGTCAAGGCCGGCATCGCGGCCGTGCCGCAAAATGCCGACGGCGCGGTGATTTGCCTGGGCGATATGCCCCTGATCGATGCGCTTCTGATCGACCGGCTGGTCGAAACCTTCGCGCCGGACCGCGGCAATCTGATCGTGGTGCCCGTCAGCGACGGCCGCCGCGGCAATCCGGTATTGTGGTCGCGCCGCTTCTTCAACGAATTGATGACGCTCGACGGCGACATCGGCGCCCGCCACTTGATCGCGAAACACAGCGAGGCGGTGGCGGAAGTCGCGGTCGAAGGCCATGGCGCGTTCCTGGACATCGACACGCCGCAGGCGCTGGAAGCGGCGCAGCGGGCGTAGTTTGCCTACGGCGTAGGGTGGGCAAAGGCGCATTTGCGCCGTGCCCACCGGCTTTTCAACGCGTCGTGAGATGGTGGGCACGCTTTCGCTTTGCCCACCCTACGAAGGATCGCAAACCTCCAATTTCAATCTCCCGTTCACCAAGTAGAAACGTCCTCTCCCTTAGGTTTGCGCCGCTCGGCCTCGGGGGAGGGAATCTTGATCGTTTCGACTGCCGTCGCGCAACGCCGCGCGCTATTTGTGTTTGCGCTGACCCTGGTGATCGCCGGCACGCGATTCGTGACGGAGACCTGGGCGGCGGGCGCCTTCGCGATCGGCAAGTGCGGCGCCTACGGCCAGGCCTTCGACTATCCGGCCGAGAACGCGGCGCGCGAGGCTGCGCTCAGGCAGTGCAAGGGCGGCGGCTGCACCGCGGTGACCATGAAGCGGGCCTGCGCCGCGCTCGCGATCGACATGGCAAACCCTTGCGGGGCGCATGGCTACGCGGTCAAGCCGCATATTTCGAGCACGCTCAACGAAGCGACGAAGAAATGCTACGAGTTCGGCGGCAAGGAATGCGTGATCCGCGCCTGGGCCTGCGACGCCAAGGGGTAGTTTCCCTACCTCTCCCATGAGGGAGAGGTCGGCGCGTAGCGCCGGGTGAGGGGTTACTGCCCAACGATAGACCGAAACCCCTCACCCCAAACCTCTCCCACAAGGGGAGAGGGGAGCAGACTTCCGTTGCCGTGAGATCGAAGCTACGCTTCAATGCAATCGTCCCTTCGCTGGCTGAATCAATCATGCAATTCGACACCAAGATCGCGGTCGTGATCCGGACCGACCTCGAAGCGTGGCAGAAGCTCAACGTTGCCTCGTTCCTCACCTCGGGCATATCAGCCGCATTCCCCGAATCCGTTGGGGAACCCTACGAGGATCGATCCGGCACGAGATACCTGTCGCTGATCGGCCAGCCGATCCTGATCTACGGCGCCGACCGGCCGGCGCTGACCCGCGCGCTCGAGCGCGCGCTGGCGCGCAACGTCACGCCGGCGGTCTATACCGAGGACATGTTCAAGACCACGCATGACGCCGCCAATCGCGAGGCGGTGAGGGCGGTCGCGCGCGCCGATCTCAACCTGGTCGGGCTCGCCATGCGCGCCGAGCGCAAGGTGATCGACAAGATCGTCGACGGGTTGAAGTTTCACAGCTAGCCGTTCAGAGTTTTTCGGTTTTCCGACAGATCGATCCGCGATACGCTGTCGGCGCAGATCCAACGATGCAGGATACCATGATGAGTTTTGCTCCGGTTTCAGGCCTGGTCGGCGGGGCCCTGATTGGCCTCGCGGCAGTTGTTCTGATGCTCACGATCGGCCGCATCGCCGGCGTATGCGGTATCGCCCTGAACGCCATGGCCGCGAGCGACGCGGCGGGCCGGTCGTGGCGCTTGGCCTTCATCCTGGGATTGCCGCTGGGCGCGTTGCTGGTCGCCGCGATCGGCCTGAAAGACTGGAATGGCGTGAGCTTTCCGGCGGCCATGCCGACAACGATCGTCGCGGGTTTCATCGTCGGCTTTGGATCGATCGTAGGCTCGGGCTGCACCAGCGGTCACGGCATTTGCGGCCTTGCCCGGTTTTCAATGCGTTCCATCGTTGCAACGGCGACTTTCATGGCGACCGGAGCAGCAACTGTCTTCATCGTCCGCCACATGATCTAGGCATCCGGCATGTCGCTGATTTATTCGCTTTTGGCTGGGGTCATATTCGGAGCCGGGCTCACCGTTTCCGACATGGTGAATCCGGCGCGGGTCTTGAATTTCCTGGATGTCGCCGGTCACTGGGACCCGACCCTGATGTTCGTGATGGCCGGAGGTCTCGCCGTTACGACGCTTGGCTACAGATGGATTCTTCGCCGTAGCTCGCCCATCGCCGATGACAGATTTCACCTGCCGACCCGGCAGCAGATCGACCTGCCGCTTGTCGGCGGCTCCGCGCTGTTTGGCGTCGGATGGGGCCTCGCGGGCATTTGCCCCGGTCCGGCCTTTGCCGATCTCGTGACGTTGCAACCCAAGGTCCTGCTGTTTGTCGCGGCCATGCTGGTCGGGATGATTGCAGCGCGCATTTTGCGAAGCAGGGTCTATGCGTTGAAAGATATGCGGCAAACCTAGGCAGTCTGGCTGCGCGGGCCGATCTCAATCTGGTCGGGCTCGCCATGCGCGCCGAGCGCAAGGTGATCGACAAGATCGTCGATGAATTGAAGTTTCACAGCTAACGCGTCACGGATCGCCAACAAATCGGGTCATCCGTTTGTCATAAAGCGTTGCCGCGCCGACATAACATCGCGGTTTTGACGTCGGTCAAATTGGCCGCGAGACTTGCCCCTAGTCTGCAGGCTTCAAACAGGAGCAGACGAGATGCAGATGATGAAAGCGGCCGTGGTCAAGGCCTTCGGTAAACCGCTCGTGATCGAGGACGTGCCGGTTCCAACACCGGGTCCGGGAGAAATTCTCGTCAAGGTCAAGGCGTGCGGCGTCTGCCATACGGATTTGCATGCGGCGTCCGGCGACTGGCCGGTGAAGCCGACGCCGCCGTTCATCCCCGGCCATGAGGCCGCCGGCGTCGTGGCGGCGCTCGGCGCGGGCGTTACCGATTTCAAGCTCGGCGATGCGGTGGGCGTGGCGTGGCTGCATGATGCGTGCTTGCGCTGCGAATATTGCGAGACCGGTTGGGAAACTCTGTGCGAGCACCAGCACAATACCGGCTACAGCGTGAACGGTGGGTTCGCCGAATATGTCATCGCGTCGGCGGCGTTTGCCGCGCGCCTGCCCGCGGGCGTCGACTTCGCGGCGATCGGCCCGATCCTGTGCGCCGGCGTCACCACCTACAAGGGATTGAAAGAGACGGAAGCCAGACCCGGCGAGTGGGTCGTGATTTCAGGCGTCGGTGGCCTCGGGCACATCGCGATCCAATATGCCAAGGCGATGGGCCTCAAGGTGATCGGGCTCGACATTGCCGAAGACAAACTCAAGCTGGCGCGGGAGAGCGGCGCGGACCAGGCCGTCAACGCGCTGGCGAAGGATGCGGTCGAACGCGTGCTCGAGATCACCGGCGGCGGCGCCCATGGCGTGCTGGTGACGGCGGTCTCGACACCCGCCTTCGGGCAGGCGCTGCACATGGTCCGCCGCAAGGGGACCGTCAGCCTCGTCGGATTGCCGCCCGGTGAATTTCCCACGCCTATCTTCGACGTCGTGCTCAAGCGTATCACCGTGCGCGGATCGATCGTCGGCACAAGGCGCGACCTCGACGAGGCCATCGCTTTCGCCGTGGACGGAAAGGTGAAAACCGAATTCACCAGGGCGCCGCTCGCCGACATCAATGCGATCTTCGACCGGATGAAGCAGGGCAAGATCGATGGCCGCGTCGTGCTGGATTTCCAATAGGCGGTTATCCGCCAGCGACGCGCCGACCGCAGCAATGGCCGGGCTCCGGCCATTGAAACGCTGCCGCGCCGGCTGACGAGTTCCTCCTGCTGAACCGGAGCGGCCGGGCATGACCAGGATCAATGCCAGTTTCCCGGAGATCGCGATAACAGCGATGTGAAAATTCGGGTTCATGCGTCCCTTTACAATGACTGACTGGTCAGTCATATTTGAATCATGTCAAAGTCACTTCCAAAGCCGGGGAAAGGCGTTCCCCCAGAACCGGCCGGTCGCCGGCGCGGAGAGAAGGCTGCTCCGACCGGGGCGGCGAAACAGGCTTCGCCGATGGCGCTGTCGTCCGAACCGTTGTCCGGACGTGCCGCTCGCGCCGCGGAGCGGCGTCAGGCCATCATCGATGCGGCGCTGGACGAGTTCATTGCGCGCGGATTCACCGCGACGCGGCTGGACGACGTCGCCAAGCGGGCCGGCGTCGCCAAGGGCACGATCTACCTGCATTTCAAGGACAAGGAATCGATGTTCGAGGAACTGATCCGCACCGCGCTGGTGCCGCTGATCGGCCGGCTGCATACGCCGCCGCCCAGCGGCGGGTCGGTACGCGATGCGGTCGAGGGGTTTGCCCGGACCTTCATCCAGGAGGTCGCCTCCACCCGGCGCGGCGATATCGTGCGGCTGATCGTGGCGGAGGGGCCGAGGTTTCCCGCCATCGCCGACTTCTACTATCGCGAAGTGGTGTCGCGGGGGCTCGCCGCGATGCGCGCGCTGATCGAGCTCGGCGTCGCGCGCGGCGAAATCGCGCAAAAGGAACTGGCGCGCTTTCCGCAGATCCTGGTGGCGCCGGCGCTGATCGCGGTGATCTGGCAAAGCCTGTTCAGCAGACACGCGCCGCTGGACGCAACCGAGATGCTGCGCGTCCATCTCGATCTGATCTTTGGCGAACGGAGGACGACATGACTTCGTCGCGAACGACATTGAAAATTCTGGCGGCGCTTGCGCTGGCGGCGATGCTCGCCGGCTGCAACGATCACCGCGATCCCGGCTATCAGGGCTGGGTCGAAGCCGACATGATCTTCGTCAGCCCCGATGAATCCGGACGCGTGACCAGGCTCAACGTTCGCGAGGGCGACGAGGTCAAGGCCGGCCAGCCGCTCTATTCGGTGGATGACGATCTGCAGCAGGCCGACCTCAACCAGAACAAGGCGACGCTCGCCAACGCGCAGCAGAGCTATGACCGCGCCGCCTCCCTGAGCAAGACCGGCTCCGGTACCCAGGCTACGCTCGACGCCGCCGTCTCCGCGTTGCGCGTCGCGGAAGCCCGCGTCAACACCTCGCAAACGCGGCTGGCGCGCCGCACCGGCTTTGCCCCGATCAACGGCACCGTGCAGCAGATCTATTTCCGCGAGGGCGAGACCGTGCCGGCGCAGCGGCCGGTGCTGTCGATCATGCCGCCCGGCAACATGAAAATCCGGTTTTACGTGCCCGAGACGGAATTGCCGAAACTTGCGATCGGCGACGAGGTCAAGGTGACCTGCGACAATTGCGCCGGCGACCTCACCGCCAAGATCTACTTCATCTCGACCACCGCCGAATACACCCCGCCGGTGATCTACTCGCTCGATGAACGCAACAAGCTCGTCTATCTGATCCAGGCGCGGCCCGCGCGGCCGGATTCCCTGCGCGTCGGCCAGCCGATCAGCGTCTATCTCAACCCCAAGACGCCGGTGGCGGACAAGCGATGACCGGGCTGCCCGATTCCGCCTCCGACATCGCAATCGACGTGCGTGGCCTGACCAAGTCGTTCGAAGGCCGCGAGGTCGTGCATGACCTCTCGATGCAGGTCAAGCGCGGCACCATCTACGGCTTCCTCGGCCCCAACGGCAGCGGCAAGACCACCACCATCCGCATGCTCTGCGGGCTGTTGACGCCCGACAGCGGCGAGGGTTCCTGCCTCGGCTACGACATCCGCCGCGACGCCGACAAGATCAAGCGCCAGGTCGGCTACATGACGCAGCGCTTTTCGCTGTATCAGGATCTGTCGGTGCGCGAGAATCTGGAATTCGTCGCGCGGCTCTATGGCGTGCGCGATGCGCAAGGCGCCGCGCGCGACATGATCAAGCGCCTCGGCCTGAGCGGCCGCGAGGAACAGCTCGCGGGCGAGCTTTCCGGCGGCTGGAAGCAGCGCCTGGCGCTCGGCGCCTGCACGCTGCCCAACCCGCAATTGCTGCTGCTCGACGAGCCGACCGCTGGCGTCGACCCCAAGGCGCGGCGCGATTTCTGGAACGAGATCCATGCGCTGGCCGCCGACGGGCTGACCGTGCTGGTCTCCACCCACTACATGGACGAGGCCGAGCGCTGCCACGAGATCGCCTATATCGCCTATGGCTATCTCCTGGCGCACGGCACGGTCGAGGAGGTGATCGCGAAATCGGCGCTGTCGACCTGGACCGTCACCGGCGACGACCTTCACAAGCTGCAGGACCAGCTCACGGGCCAGCCCGGCATCGACATGGTGGCGCCGTTCGGCAACAGCCTGCACGTGTCCGGCCGCGACAGGGCGGCGCTGGAGGCCACCATTGCCCCCTTCCGCGAAAGCCATGGATGGCACTGGCAGCACAGCGAGCCGTCGCTGGAGGACGTGTTCATCGAACTGATGACCCGCTCGAAGGATAATTTCCAATGAGCATGGCCGAGGCAACCCGCCGCAGAGGCGAAACCCCGGAGCCGCGCTTCGGCTTCTGGCGGCGCAGCTTTGCGATGGTGATCAAGGAATTCATCCAGCTCCGGCGCGATCGCGTGTCGTTCGCCATGATCGTGATGATCCCGGTGATGCAGCTTCTCTTGTTCGGCTATGCCATCAACACCACGCCGCGCAATCTGCCGACCGCGGTGCTGCTGCAGGAGGACAGCGATCTCTCGCGTTCGATCCTCAAAGCACTGGAGAACACCGCCTATTTCCACTTCACCCGCGAAGTGCATGATGTCACCGAGTTCGACAATCTCCTGCTGTCGGGCAAGGTGCTGTTCGGCGTCGAGATTCCGCGCGGTTTCGAGCGCGCGGTGCGGCGCGGCGATCATCCCGCGTTGCTGGTTGCGGCCGACGCCACCGATCCGGTGGCGGCGGGATCGGCGATGTCGGCGCTTTCCGTGATCGTGCAGACCGCGCTGCAGCATGATCTCTTCACGGGCGATCCGCCGGCGATGCCGTTCGAGATCCGCGCCCATGCCCGCTACAACCCGGCTGCCTCGTCGCGGCTGAACATCGTGCCGGGCCTCGTCGGCACCATCCTGACCATGACCATGCTGATCTTCACCGCGCTGTCGGTGACGCGCGAGATCGAGCGCGGCACCATGGAAAGCCTGCTGTCGATGCCGATCACCCCCGTCGAGGTGATGCTCGGCAAGATCGTGCCCTATGTGCTGGTCGGTTTCATCCAGGCCATCCTGATCATCGGCATCGGCGTGCTGCTGTTCGGCGTGCCGGTGCGTGGCAACCTCGCCCTGCTGGCGCTGCTCTCGACGCTGTTCATCACCACGAATCTCGCGATCGGCTACACCTTTTCGACCGTCGCGCAGAACCAGCTGCAGGCGATGCAGATGTCGATCATGTTTTTCCTGCCGAGCATCCTGTTGTCCGGCTTCATGTTTCCGTTCGCCGGCATGCCGGTCTGGGCGCAATATATCGGCGAGGGCCTGCCGCTGACGCATTATCTGCGGATCGTCCGCGCCATCATGCTGAAGGGCGCGACCCTGCCAAATCTGCGATACGATTCAATTGCCCTGCTGGCCCTGATGTTGCTGGCCATGACCATCGCGGTGATGCGCTTCCGCCGCACGCTCGATTGAGGCAAGATAGGCATCGGGGGGAAGCGATGCCGAAGCCATGGTGGAAAAGAGCTGGCGGGGAACGTCCGGTGGTTTCGGCCGATTTCAGCCATGCCCTGATGCGGCAGGTGCTGCGCACCGAGCTGATCCGGATCAAGGCGCTGATCGCGACGGCGGCGGTTATCGCCCTTATGGTCCTGGGTCTCTATGCGCTCGACCCCTATGCGATCAGCCATCTCTGGCATGGCCATCTGACGCCGGCTTACCTTTATCTGGTCCTGATTCCCTTCATCCTGTTCGAATTGTGGGTTCATCGCAATATCAGTCGCGCCTTGCGGCTCGATCGCGACCTGCCGGTGTTCAGGCGCTATCTCGGCGCGCTGATCGAAACCTCGATGCCGACCATCGTGCTGGCGCTGCACATCGACAGCATGGGGCGGGTGGAGGCGCTCGGCTTCGTGGCGCCGTTCACCTATTTCATCTTCATCATTCTCTCGACGCTGCGGCTGGATTTCTGGCTGTCGACCTTTACCGGCTTCGTCGCCGCAGTCGGACTGTTCTGCATGGCAATGTTCTACAATCCCGCCGGCGGCACCGAGCCGGCGCCCGATCTCTACTACCATTCGGTGCGCAGCGTGGTGGTCCTGATCTGCGGGATGCTGGCGGGCGCGGTCGGCGTGCAGTTGCGCCGGCAATTCGAGGCCAGCATCCTGGCCGCCACCGCGCGCGACCGCATCACCAATCTGTTCGGCCAGCACGTCTCGCCGCAGGTAGTCGAACGGCTGATGGCGGAGGGCGCCACGGGCGGAAGCGAAATCCGCCGGGTCGCGGTGATGTTCGTCGATTTCCGCAGCTTTACCGCGGGCGCGAGCACCCGCTCGCCGCGCGAGGTGGTGGATCGGCTGGACGGCGCCTTCGCGGTGCTGGTCGACATCCTCGACCGCCATGGCGGCATCGTGAACAAGTTCCTGGGCGACGGATTCTTGGCGCTGTTCGGCGCACCGCTGGAGGCGCCCGATGCCGCCCACCACGCGGTCGCCGCCGCGCGCGAAATGCTGGAGGCGAACGAGCGCGCCAACCGGCAGACGAGCTGGCCGCTGCGCATCGGCATCGGCATCCATTTCGGCGAAGTGGTGGCCGGCAATATCGGCTCGCCGCGGCGCAAGGAATATACCGTGATCGGCGATACCGTGAATTTTGCAAGCCGGCTCGAAGCCCTCAACAAGGAATTCGACTCGCAGCTTCTGGTATCGGCCGCGGTCCGCGACGCGCTCGGCGAGGAGTGCCGCGACGCGAAGCCGCTCGGCGAAGTCGCGATCCGGGGTTATGACCGGCCGATGACGGTGTGGCAGTTGGGATAGGAACTGGGAGACTTCTGATGCAACGGCGTTACATCACTGTGGACGTTTTCACCGACCGCGCGTTCGGCGGCAATCCGCTGGCCGTGGTGCTGGACGCCGGCGGGCTCTCGACCGCGCAGATGCAGGCCATCGCCACCGAGTTCAACTATTCCGAGACGACTTTCGTGCTGCCGCCGCGCGACGCCGCCAATGACGCGCAGGTGCGCATCTTCACCGTGAACCGGGAGATCCCCTTCGCGGGCCATCCCAATGTCGGCACGGCCTGCGTGCTGGCAAGCCGCGCCGCCACGCCGCCGGCGCGGCTGAAGTTCGAGGAAGGCGCGGGGCTCGTTCCCGTCGAGATCCTGCAGCAATCAGGCAAGGTGGCCGGCGCCGAACTCACCGCACCGCAAGGCCTGAGCAAACACTCGGAGTTCAGCGCCGAGCAGGCGGCAGGCTGCCTTTCGCTGTCGCCAGCCAACATCAGGACCGACCGGCATCCGCCGCGGATTTTCTCGGTGGGCCTGCCGTTCCTGATGGTGGAGGTCGCCTCGCGCGAGGCCTTGCGGCGGGCACGGCCCGATGCCGCGGCGTTCGCGGCCGCCTTTCCCCGCGACGACAGTGATGCGGTCTATTTCTATACGCGCGACGTGCCGCCGGCCGAGCAGCCGCTCGACCTGCAGGCGCGGATGTTCCACCCGGGCTCGAGCGGCCTTTCCGAAGACCCAGCCACCGGCAGCGCCACGGTGGCCGCCGCCGCCATGCTCGCCGACCTCGCCGGCGAACGCGACGGCGAATTGAAACTGCGGATCGGGCAGGGCGTCGACATGGGCCGGCCGAGCCTGCTTTTGACCCGCGTGGTCAAGGCGAACGGCATCATCGTGTCAGCGCATGTCGGCGGCGGCTGCGTGGAGATGATGGAAGGCACGTTTGCGCTGAAGGGCGAGGGGTGAGGAGTGTTTTGTCAGCTTGTCCCGCCCTCGTCATTCCGGGACGCGCCTCTTGGCGCGGGCCCGGAATCCATAACCACGATCGGGAGTATGGATTCCGGGCTCGCGCTGCGCGCGCTCCGGAATGACAGCTAGATTTGCTTCGCCGCCAGGTTCTCCACCTTCACGCCGTCGCGGTCCTCGATGATCTCGGCGATCCATTGCCGGTGGCATTCCCTGTGATCGCGCTCGTAGCAGAGGATGCACACCGGGCCGGATTTCTGCACCAGCGCCGACAGCTCGTCGAGCTCTTCCCTGGCCTGTGGCGTCTTCAGGTGTTTGGCGTAGATCCTGTGCAGCAGCTCGAACTTGCCGCTGCGCGCGGCCTCGCGGCCCTCCTTCGGCGTGCCCAACCCGCGCAGGTGCAGATAGGAAATGCCGCGCTCGTCGAGCCCGGCGGCGAGCTGGTTCTTCGAAAAGCCCGGCCGGCGCGAGGCGGCAACCGCGCGCACATCGACCAGAAGCTTCACCCCGGCCGCTTCAAGTTCGTCGAGCACGGCCTTGGCGGGGGTCTGTTCATAGCCGATGGTGAAGAGCTTTTTGGCCTTTGCCATTCGGTGTCCGGTTAGCTCACGCGTTCGATCAATTCCATCGCGCCCGCGGGCGCGCGTACCTTGCCCTCGTGGATCACGTAGGCGAAGACGTCGCGCGGGGCTTTTTTCGCCTTTGCGGGCTCGACGCGCGGCAGGTCGTCGGGCTCGCCGCCGCTGGCCCATAATTCGAACCGCTTCGCCCAGGCGTCGAGCTCTTTCGGCGGATAGCAGGTCTTGATGTCGTCATTGCCCTTCTGCAGCCGCGCATAGACGAAATCGCCGGTAATATCCGATATCGCCGGGTACTTGCCGTGTTCGGCGAACACGACAGGTATTTCGAACTTCCGCAGCAGCGCGATGAAATCGGGCGCGCGGAAACTGTCGTGCCGCACCTCGACCACGTGGCGCAGTGTGCGGCCTTCCAGCTTGCGCGGCAGCAATTCCAGGAATTTTCCGAAATCCGCTTCGTCGAATTTCTTGGTCGGCGCGAATTGCCAGAGCACCGGACCGAGGCGGTCGCCGAGCTCCAGCACGCCGGAATCGTAAAACCGCTTGATCGAGTCGCCGGCCTCCGCCAGCACCCGGCGGTTGGTGGCGAAGCGCGGTCCCTTCACCGAGAACACGAACCCGTCCGGCACCTCGCGCGCCCATTTGCGAAAGCTCTCCGGCTTCTGTGAGCCGTAATAGGTGCCGTTGATCTCGATCGAGGTCAGCTTCGAGGCCGCGTATTCCAGCTCCTTCGCCTGCGTCAGCTTCTCCGGGTAAAACACCCCGCGCCACGGCGCGAAGGTCCACCCGCCGACGCCGATATAGATGTGGCCCGAATGGGCGGAAGCGGATGTCGATGCCTTCTTGGGGGCCTTGCTCACCGGTGCTCTCGTCGCAAAGGAGGGAGGGGATTTGCGGACCAAGCCTAATCAAATCGATCGGGATTGGCCAGTTCGCCGGCACCGATCGCGCGCCGCCTTCGCGACACTGCCGCCCAATCAAAAAAAGGCTCCGGATCAACCGGAGCCTTTGCATTCCACCCCGTCCGCACCGGGAAGCGACAGGTCTGCTTGCGATCTAGTGTTGATCCCGCGGCGGCTTGTTCATCAAACCCTCCAGCGGCTTCAGCGCCTGCTTGGCGAGCTCCTTGTGGAGTCCGTAGATCTTCCGCGACTCCGCGACGAACATCTCGAAGGCATGGTGGGCGAATTCGGTCTGCACCTCCACGGCCTTGTCGATTGATTTCGCGTTCCTGAGCTTCTCGACAAACGACCGCGTCTCCTCCAGGGATCGCCTGGTATAATCGCCATAGGCATTGGCGATGGTCTGCAGGTTGACCGGGGCGGCGGCCGCTGCAGCGCCCGCACGGACCGGGCCGGCGTCCTCCGATGCGCCGGTGTCGACCGGGGGAGTGTCCACCGGTGCGGCCGCGCTGACCTCAGCGGTTTCCACCGGCGCGGCCGCTTCGATCGGGGCACTTTCCTCCGTAGCCGCCGCTTCGATCGCTGCGGTATCTGCGGGTTCGGCGGCCGCTTCGATCGGCGTGGTTTCGGCCGGCGCGGATGTCGCGACGATCGGTTCTTCGGCGGTCTCGGCTTGATCCGCTTGCGGGCTCTGGGCTTGCTTGGCGGCCTTGGGGTTCCGCGGCGCCTTGCGGCCGCGGCGGCCGGACTTCCCGCCCGGCGTGTTATGGTCTGTGCTCGACATGCCCTGGATCTCCTGGTCCAACATCAAATCAAAAGCCCAGTATCCGCCACGTTTACGCTGGAATCGCGTTTCCCCGTTGTTCGTTGCGCGGCGCTGATGTGTTGAGATTTTGGAATGCCTCGTTTGCCGGCGAAATACGCCGCCTTACCTTGCTGCGGCGTTCACGTTAGGATGCCGAAAAAAAGGAGAACAGGATGCGGATGCTTATGGTGGTGGCGCTAGCGATGACGGCTTCCGCCGCACTGGCCGACGAGGTCGACGACGCGCACCGGCTGGCGGTATCGGGGCGCGATTCCTATTGGAACTGTCTCGCCCGGGAATATCAGAACGAGGGTAACAAGGGCATGTCGGGCCCGGATTTCACCTCGCTGATCGCGAGCGTCTGTCCTTCCGAGCGGCAGAATTTTCGGGTGTCGCTGGTGGATTTTCTGTCGCTGCAATTCCCCGACGTCGATTCGGGGGCGCATATGACCACCGCCAACAACGCCATCGCGGCCGCACAGAATGACGTCGTGAAAGCCTTCGTCAACCACAAGGCGGCGGCGACGAAATAGAGGGCTCGCTCACGGCAGCAACGGCAGCGCCTGCCTGATCCAAACGACGGGATCGCCGATGAGCCCGAGGCCGTAAAGGATTTCGGCGATCGCGAAGCCGGCCACCGCGCCCTTCATGGAAACGATCAGGCAGAAGCCGATCGGGTTGTCGTCGATGGTGCAGGTCCAGCCGCGGCTCGAAGCCGTACCCGTCATGACGTTCTTGCGGATGCCCCAGATCGCGGCGAGGCCCAACATCAGGAATACGGCGGCATTGACGGCGGGGGGCATGAGCCATGTCCAATTTTGTGCTCGCATCCCAGCACGGGCCGATTAAGTTCTGCTGAACCCCACTCGCCATATCGGTGGTTTTCTGCGATAGGGCACTGGGGAGACCGCCGGGATATCGAGATGAATTCGCAAAAAATTGCAGGCATTTTGGGTACGATCGTTGCCGCCGCGGTGCTGGTGATCGCGTTCATATACGGGCCGATCGGAAAGCCGCCAAAACCGGTCCAGAAGATTGAGCCGGCGGCGCAGTCGGCAGCACCCCCGCCGCCCGCCGCGAGGGGACCGGTGGTGCGGGAGGTGCCGCAGTAATTCGGAACGGTCGGCGGGAGCCCCTTGCCGTTGCGGCCATCCCCACCTTGTTTCTAACGGTGACGTCGACGCTTCATAGCTCCGGCGCTGGGACGACCACTGAATAGTCAGGCTGCGCCGGATGTACGCGCGCCCTCTGTTCGTGGTCGTTGGCATTTCTGGGCCTGTTTTGGCCCGTTTTCGGCAATCCCGGCTCGAATTGGCGCCTTAACTGCTCCTTGGCTTCCCCTTGGGCTATCGGATATACGCTGGCGCATGAACGAAGCCATCAGACCGGGCCCCGAAAGCCCGCCGCAGGCGGCCGCGACCCCCGCGCTTTCGGTCGTCGTCCCCACCTTCAACGAGCGCGACAACGTCACCACGCTGTTCCACCGGCTGGAGACCGCGCTCGCCGGCAAGGCCTGGGAGGTCATTTTCGTCGACGACAATTCTCCCGACGGCACCTGGGACGTGGTGCGCGGCCTGGCGCGGCAGGATTCCCGGGTCCGCTGCATCCGGCGGATCGGGCGGCGCGGCCTGTCGGGCGCCTGCATCGAGGGCATTCTCGCCTCCAGCGCGCCCTGCGCGGCCGTGATCGACGCCGACCTGCAGCACGACGAGACCCAACTGCCGAAGATGCTGGCCCTGCTTGAGGCCGGCGAGGCCGACCTCGTGGTCGGCAGCCGCTACATCGAAGGCGGCAGCGCCGACAGTTTTGACAAGCAGCGGGCCGGCGCCAGTCAGTTCGCCACCGAAGTGGCAAGACGGGTGCTGCGGGTCAAGATCGCCGATCCCATGAGCGGCTTCTTCATGATCCGCCGGGATCGCTTCGAACAGCTGGCGCCGCAGCTCTCGACACAAGGCTTCAAGATCCTGCTCGATATCGTCGCCACCGCGCGCGGCGAGTTGCGGGTCAGGGAAATTCCCTACACCTTCGGCTCGCGGCTGCATGGCGAGAGCAAGCTCGATTCCATGGTGGCGCTGGATTTCCTGGGGCTGGTTCTGGCGAAGCTGACCCGCGACGTGGTGTCGCTGCGCTTCCTCTTGTTTGCGATGGTCGGCTCGCTCGGCCTGTTCGTGCATTTCGCGGCGCTCTACATGGCGCTCGAGGCTTTCGATCTGCCGTTTCCGAACGCGCAAGGGGTGGCCGCGCTCTGCGCCATGACCAGCAATTTCATCCTCAATAACTTTCTCACCTATCGCGACCAGCGGCTGAAGGGTCTCGCCATCCTGCGCGGGCTGCTGCTGTTCTATCTCGTATGCAGCGTCGGCCTGCTCGCCAATGTCGGCGTGGCGTGGTCGGTATTCGACCAGGAGCCGATCTGGTGGCTGGCGGGTGCTGCGGGCGCGCTGATGGGCGTGGTGTGGAATTACGCGATGTCGGGACTGTTCGTCTGGCGCAAGCGATGAACCTGCCAGAGAATCCGCCGAAGTATCGACCATGAGCGCCGACGAGGGGCGGCTCGTCCGCAATACCGTGCTGACGGTGGTGGCGCTGGTCGCGTTGCGGCTGGTTGCTGCCGCGTTTACGCCTTTGACCTTCGACGAAGCCTATTACTGGATGTGGTCGAAGCATCTGGCCGGTGGTTATTACGATCATCCGCCGATGGTCGCTTACGTGATCCGGCTCGGCACCATGTTCGCCGGCGACACCGAACTCGGCGTGCGGCTGGTGTCGCTCCTGCTGGCGCTGCCGATGAGTTTCGCGGTGTTTCGCTCAACCGCCATCCTGTTCGGGGGGAATCGTGTGGCGGCGTCCGCGACCATCCTGCTCAACGTCACCCTGTTGGCGGCGGTCGGCACGATGATCGTGACGCCGGATGCGCCGTTGCTGGTGGCCGCGAGTTTTGTGCTGTTTTTCCTCGCCAAGGTGCTGGAGACCGGGCGCGGCGGGTGGTGGCTCGCGGTCGGCGCCGCGGTTGGTGTGGCGCTGTTGTCGAAATACACCGCGCTGTTTTTCGGCCCTGCGATCCTGATCTGGCTCGTCAGCGTTGCCAAATTGCGGTTCTGGCTGCGCTCGCCCTGGCCCTACCTCGGCGGGCTCGTCGCGCTGGCGCTGTTTGCGCCGGTCATTCTCTGGAATGCCGATCACCACTGGGTGTCCTTCATCAAGCAGATGGGCCGCGCCAGGATCGCGGATTTCAGGCCGGCGTTCATCGCCGAACTGATTCCGACCCAGGTCGCGTTCGCGACGCCCCTGGTGTTCATCCTCGGCGCCATGGGTCTCCACGCGCTCGCCTGGCGGAATGCCGGCACGCTCGCCGCGCGAATGCTGATCAATTCGATGTTCTGGATCATCGTGGCCTATTTCGTCTGGCACTCGCTGCACGCCCGTGTCGAGGCCAACTGGTTCGCGCCGGTGTATCCCGCCTTCGCGATCGCCGCCGCGGTCGCCGCGCATTGCACGCAGTGGGAGCCGCGGGCGAGGCGCCTTGCCGATTTTTGCCTGCGCTGGGCCGCGCCCGGGGGCATCGTGATGTTCGCGCTCCTGATCGTGCAGGCCGACACCGGCTGGCTCTCGGGTTATCACCGCGACTCCACCGTGCGCAGCGTCGGCGTCGGCTGGCGCGAACTTGCCGCCGGCATCGAGGCGGTGCGCGTTCGCACCGGCGCCACTTGCGTGCTGGCGCCGGATTACGGCACCACCGGCTGGCTCGCCTTCTATCTGCCGAAGGGTGATTGCGTCATACAGCCGACGCAGCGCATCCGCTGGGTCAACATGCCGGAGCCGGATCCCAAACTGCTCGCCGGCAAGCTGCTCTATGTCGACGAAGTGCGGCCCGGTGGCCGGCCCGATCTGACCGACGCATTCAAGCGGGTCGAACGGGTCGCCGAACTCAGGCGCATGCGCGGGCCGCTCACCATCGAAACCTACGGGCTCGATCTGCTCGAGGGCGCGAACGGTGAAGTGCTCGACCGCTCGCCGCCGCCGGAACTGGAGTAGGGGAGCCGGAACTCGGCACTCTCGTCATTGCGGGTTTGACCCGGCAATCCATCTTTCCTTCGCAAGACTCTTTCGAAGATTGATGGATGCGCGGGTCAAGCCCGCGCATGACGCCGGAAATTTCCGCCATCCTTCGGATCGTCATCGTTGAACGGTTTCACAATGAGGCATTTCTGGGGCATCAACATGAATGGCGCGTTGGCCGATCGTGTTCAGGACCCGCAGCGCGCCGGATTTGATGCCGATCGGCAGCATTTCCGGGGTCGCGCCGGGGCTTGTGGAACCAAAGCCCAAATAATCGAGAAACCCGCCAGAATCCGGCCTAACTTGATCCGTATCCACACGGGAATAAGGCATGCGTTAACCATGCCCAACATCCGCCCTGACTTAATCCGCATTTAACTAAAAGTCGCCTTAATGACGCTCCGCACCTCTGCGAGATGATCAACGGAATTTCCGCTGAAACATCGCGCGCCGGGGAGCGCTCGAGTGGTTCCGCGGGAACGCGCATCATCGGGCGCAGCCTGGAAGGGGATCAAGGTGGGACCAGTCTGGATGCAGGGCGTATGAGTTATAGTACGAGTGCGTGTTTCGATTCCGCGTTGTCAAAACCCAAGCGTTCATCGCGGAGATCCAGCCCTCAGAACTTTCTCGGCGGTGCGGCCATCGCATGCCTGGTGTTGGGCAGCGCCTGGACCGTCTACACCAATGTCTTCCGCGCCGACGTCTATCCGACGCTCGACAGCGCCAATTTCGACGCGCCGCTCGTGAAGCGTTCGGCGGCCGTTGCCTCGCGCGAACCGCAGACGGTTGTCAGCGACGCCTTTGCGGCCTTGCGCGAACAGGCGCCGCCGGTTGCCAAGCCCGTCGCGCTTGCGCCTGCCTCGACGCTGTCGTTCGACGATCGCTTCGCCGCTGCCGCCCCGCAAGGCGTTGAACCCGCGCCGCAAGCCCAGACATCCGTGATCGCTGAAGCCCCGAAGCCGTCATCCGACACGCCGAAATTCGCGGCCGCCGCGAAGGCAAAACCCGAAACGCCGAAACTCGCCGAAGCGCCGAAGCCGAAGGCGGCTGCGCCGGTGCAGGTCGCGGCACTGCCGCCGCAGCGTCCCGTCGAGACCCCGGAGTCGAAATCGCCGGCATCTGCGGTTCGCGACATGGCGCAGCGCGCCAAGGCCGCGGTGATGTCGCTCGCCTCGAACGAGAGACATTCGATTACCGAAAAACTGTGGGGCAAGGAACCCTCGCATGGTTCGCTCATGGCCTACGCCTCCGCCGACGCCAGCGTTACCGGAAGCCTCGGACAGGAGCTTGGGCGTAGCCAGAATCCGGCGCTCGGCGGATCGGCGCCATACGATCGCTCGACCGCGGTCTACGATATTTCCGCGCACACGGTTTATCTGCCCGACGGCAGCAAGCTCGAGGCGCATTCGGGTCTCGGCTCCGAGCTCGACGATCCCCGTTCCGCGCGCATCCGGATGCGCGGCGTGACGCCGCCGCATATCTATGAGCTGAAGCCGCGCGAGGCGCTGTTTCACGGCGTGCCGGCGCTGCGGCTGACCCCGATCGGCGGCGAGGATGCGATCTATGGCCGCAGCGGCCTGCTCGCGCACACCTACATGCTCGGGCCGAACGGCGATTCTAACGGCTGCGTCTCCTTCAAGGATTACAACGCCTTCCTGAACGCCTACCGCAACCAGGGCATCAAGCGTCTCGCCGTTGTGGCGCGGGTGGAGTAGAGCGCGGCGCGACACGACACGACACGACACTTGGGAAGAGACCTCCTGACAACTTGCGCACGCCAAGGGAACGACGCAATCTCTCCCTTATGTCCCAACCTGATTTTCAACCGACGCTGACCGGCCCCACCGTGATCGTGCGACCGATCGCGGCCGACGATTGGACCGAGCTGTTCGCGGCCGGATCCGATCCGGAGATCTGGAAGGTCCATCCCCGATCCAACCGCTACACCGAGCCGGCCTTCCGGGAATATTTCGACAGCGCGGTCGCCTCGAAGATGGCCTTCGTGTTCGTCGACCGGTCGACAAACCGGCTGATCGGATCGAGCCGCTATTACGGCCATGAACCCAGGCTGGGCGAAATCGAGATCGGCTGGACCTTCATTGTCCGCAGCCATTGGGGCGGACGGACCAATCGCGAGGTCAAGCGGCTGATGCTCGACCATGCCTTCACCTTCGTCGACACCGTCATCTTCTGGGTCGGCGAGGCGAACTGGCGCTCGCAGGGTGCGATGACCAAAATCGGCGGCGTCAGGCGCGACGGTCTCTTTACC